>JBIJCD010000017.1:0-18501 GCA_044344895.1 Pirellulales bacterium
ATGGAGAACATCTTCTTCAACGGGTTCCTGATGACGCCCCAGGAGATGGTTGACTTCGTCGACGGCTTCAAGAGCGACCATGTGAAGGTGCACTTCGACACCGGCAACATCATGATGTACCAGTATCCGGAGCACTGGATCCCGATCCTGGGCGACCGGATCCGCAACGTGCACCTCAAGGAGTTCACGAAGAAGGGCACCGACACGTCGCTGGAGTCGTTTCGGCCGCTGCTCGACGGCACGACCAACTGGCCGGCGGTGATGGACGCGCTGGCGGCGGTGCACTACACGGGGTACGTGACGTTCGAATACTTCCATCCGTATGAGCACTATCCGGAGGCGCTCGTCTTCCAGACCAGCGACTCGCTCGACCGGATGCTCGGCCGCAAGACGTACACGCCGGCTTGACTCGGCGATCCGCGTGGCTTCGATCAGCGTTGCGCTCGACGGTGCAGGCGGCAATCGCTCCGGACAGATCGTGCTCCACGGAAACCGAATGTGGTTTAGAACGAGACGAATGCCCACCACAGGGCGATCGCCAGACAGACCAGCGCCGTCACGACCACCCACATGGGCCGATCCGCTCGCTGGAAATCTTCCGCGGTGAGGTAGCGGTCGCAGGAGGGGCACCAGGGCGAGTCCTCGAGGACGTCCCGGCGGCAGTAGGGGCAGGGGACCGTCGGCTCCCCGTCGGAGTCGTCGTCGCCATCGCCCTCCCAGTCGTCGGCCTCGTCGGCCTCGTCGTCGTCCCAGTCGTCGCGTGCGTCCTCGTGGCGGCCCATGTCAGCGAACCCTCCTCGTGCCCTCGACGTGCGGCGGGTCGTAGGGACAGTGGCGGCAGCCGCTGCCGCAGCAGTGGCCCCGCTTGAGATGGTAGGCCGCTGTGAACACGACCCGTCCATCCTCGAGGTAGAAGTCGGGCTGCACGTCGCGACGGGGCTCGGGTGGCGGTGGCCGCTGGGGTGTGGTCACGGAATCGCCTCTACTTCCCGAACATCACGATGATGGCGGCGCCCGTGAAGATGAACGCCCCGCCCACGACCACCGGCAGCTGCAGCTGGCCGCGAAACAGCAGCGTCGAAAACACCGCCACGAACAGGGGATACGAGATTTCGAGCACAGCCGACGTGTTCGCGCCCAGCAGCCGGATCGAGCCGAGGATCGACAGCGCCGCCGCCGTGGCGGTGACCAGCGTGAGGGCCAGCAGCGGCAGGCTCGAGGCCGCCGAATCGACCGTCACCAGCGCCCGCAGCGAATGCCCCTGGAGCAACAGCACGGCGCCCGAGACGGCGGCCCCGCAGAGGCAATGGAGAAAATAGAGCTTGTAGACCGACACGCTCGAGAGCATCCGCTCGTCGAGGCAGTAGGTCAGGCCCCAGAGGACGGCCGCCAGGATCGCCAGACCATACCCCGGATAGTGCGTCACGCCGACCTCCCTGTTGCGAAAGAATCGTTCCCCTAGCCGCCGGTCTTTCCCGCCACACAGCCTCACGCCCAGCGGTACGCCGCCCGCGACGCCTCGCAGTAGAACCAGCGCTCCGCATCGGCACCCCGCTCGCGGACGAACGGCGCGACGATGCCGCGGATGTCGGCGTACGATGCCGCGAGATCGGAAACCGGCCAGTTGCTGCCGTACAGCAGCCGTCTCTCACCGAATGCCTTCCAGACCGCAGCGAGCCACGGCTCGTAGAACTGCGTGTCCGTCGGCGCCTTGGCGGCCTTCATCGACCGAGCGGCCGATTCCGCGATCCCGGAGACCTTCATGAAGATCGTGTCCCGATCGGCTGCCCGGGCCACGGCCGCGAGCCACTCGGCCGCCGGACCGTCGGGGGTGATCCGGGTGTTCGCCAGGTGATCGACAACGATCCTCAGGGCCGGAAATCGTTCTGTGGCGGCGATCGCCGCCGCGAAAACATCGCCGCCGTTGAGATCGACCGCCAAACCGCGTTCCGCGAGCTGCGCCACCTGCGCGGAGTATCCGGGCGACGCCAGTCCGGCGAGCAGCTTGTCGCCGTTGGTGCGGATCCCGCGAAACAGCCGGTGGGCGGCGAACCGATCGATGAGCTTCCCGCACCCCTCCTCGCCCAGCGGCAGGTTTCCTACGACGCCGATGATCCCGAGGCTGCCCGGGCTGCGCTGCGACGCGTGGCGATCGGCGAGGTCGAGGACCCACTGGTTGTCCTCCACCCAGGGACTCGCCTCGACCACGATGGCGCCGGCCGGGCCGTAGGGCGCCACGAGCTTCTCCCATTCCGCCGGGAACACGGGACGGTAGAGCAGGGCATTGTCCTTCGGCGGCCAGGGCACGCCCTCGGCCCGCGTTGGGTCGTAAAAATGGACGTGGCTGTCGATGAGCGGCCAGGAAGGCGGATCCGCGGTGGCGGCCGACCCCGCGGCGGCCGTCACCAGGCCCGCCGCCACACCGATCGATCCCGCCAAAAAATCTCGCCGCTCGAGCGGACGCGTGCCGTCGCGTGTCATGCTGAAACCTCCCACGAGTGTCCATCCCAGGCGACCATGCGATCGAGAAACGTCGCACCGGCGGCGGCGAAGCACTCCAGCAGGTGCTCCCCCTTCGCGGCCGTCGCATGCCGCGGGTCACCCAGGTGGCCCGGCGCGTCGCCGCCGGCGGCCCTGCGCTCCTGCGTGATCCAGCCGCGGTACGCCGGCTCGAAGGAGTAGCCCATGTCCATCGGCGGCAGGCCCGAGAACGGCTTCACCAGCTGGGGCCGGATGGCCAGCATCATCGAGGTCTCCCACTCGCAGGCGTGCCCGAGCGACGGCTGCACCAGGTCGCCGCGGTCGTCCTGCGGCCTGGCGAAGTCCCAGTAGCTGGCAAACAGGAGCAGCAGATCGTGCCGCCGGCGGTGCCGCTGACGGAGCTCGAAAATGGCCTGCTTGCCCGGCGTGACGTTGCCGCCGTGCCCGTTGAGCAGCAGGATCCGCCGAAACCCATGAGCCAGGAGGTTCTCGCACAGGTCGTTCACCAGGTCGAGGTACACCCGCGGACCGGCCGACAGGGTGCCGGCGTAGTCCATGTGGTGGTGCGAATTGCCCAGCCAGAGGAGTGGTGCGAAGAGCACGCGATCGTGCACCCGCTGCTCGATGCGGCGCACGATCTCGCCGAGGAGCAGGCTGTCGGTCGCCAGCGGCAGGTGGCGGCCGTGCTGTTCCACCGCCGCCACCGGCACCACCACCGGCGTGTCCGGCACGCGTGCGGCGACGTCGGGCCAGGTGAGGTCGGCGAGATTCATGGCGGGAACGTCGGCACTGCCGTGGAGCCATCCTGGCGGATCGCGGCCGAACAGAGCCGCCGGCGCATCGTACTGCAACGCCTTCCCGGTGGAAAACAGCGGCCATTCGCCACCACGCGATTCACCGGCGTTCCCGATCGTGATCGTGATCGTGGTCGCCGCAGCCGCGCAGCGTGTAGGCTTGTGGCCTCGTGGCCCGCGTCCCCGCCCGGCAGTCCTCCCCACGGCCCTCCGCCATGCCCGCTCCCGCCGCTCTCGCCATCGTCGCCCATCCGGATGACATCGAATTTTACGCCGCCGGCACGCTGCTGCTCCTGCGGGCCGCCGGCTGGGATGTCCACTACCTCAACGTCTCTTCCGGCGATTGCGGCAGCATGACCACGGGCCTGGAGGAGACGCGACGCATCCGCGAGGCCGAGGGCCGGGCCGCCGCCGCCATCTTGGGCGCCACCTTCCACGAGAGCCTCGCCTCCGACCTGCTCATCTTCTACGAGGAGCGGCTGCTGCGCCGCGTCGCGGCCGTCGTGCGGAAGGTGCAGCCGCGGATCGTGCTCACCCACTCCCCGCAAGACTACATGGAAGACCACATGAACACGTCGCGGCTGGCGGTCACGGCGGCGTTCGCCCGGGGAGTGCCCAACTTCGTCACCGATCCGCCCGTGCCGGCCTGCCCCGGCGACGTCACCGTCTACCACGCCATGCCCCACGGGCTGTGCGACGGCCTGCGGCGGCCCATCGTGCCCGACTTCTTCGTCGACACCACCGGCGTGCAGGCGACGAAGCTGAAGGCGCTGGCCGCACACACCAGCCAGAAGGCCTGGCTCGACGCCACACAGGGCATGGACAGCTACCTCGACGCCTGCGACGACATGTCGCGGACCGTGGGGCGGATGTCGGGCCGGTTCCAGCACGCCGAAGGCTGGCGGCGGCACCTGCACCTGGGATTCTCAGCCCGCGACGACGACCCGCTGGCCGAGGCGCTCGGCGGCACGCTCGTCTGCCGGAACGCACCCGCCAACGCGTGATGATCCGGCAGAGGACGCGGAGCCGTGCGCCGGGCCGTCAGCGGTGGCGGGCCATCAGGGCATCGAGCGCCGCGGAGCCAGGGCAGAGCTGCTCGAACCGCAGGTCGACGAGCGGCGCTTCGGGCGTCTTGAGCAGGTCGTGCATGTCACGGCTCTGCGGATCGACGAACAGCAGGCCCGTGGCGATCTCGCCCCGCTGCTGGCAGCCACGGACGTGGGCGTAGGCGCTGGTGCGGTCGGTGGGATCGTAGTCGGCCGCAGTGCTCCGCAGCCGCACGGCGCTGCCGTCGTGCATCTGCACCACGCGGACCCGCTGGTCGGAATCGGGCAGCGTGATCTCGGCGTGGATCGGCACGTAGTCGGCATGGATCGCCTCCACGTCATGCTCGCGGGTGTATTTGTAGCTCTTCGTCGAGCCCTCGTGGTCGTTGAACGTGACGCAGGGGGAGATGACGTCGACGAGCGCCAGGCCCTTGTGGGCCAGACCGGCCTTCAGGATCGGCACCAGCTGCTTCTTGTCGCCCGAGAACGATCGGGCCACGAACGTCGCGCCGATTGAAAGTGCGAGCAGCACGGGATCGATCGGGGCCTGCTCGTTCTTGCCGCCCTGCTTGGAGGTGGAGCCGACGTCGGCGGAGGCCGAAAACTGGCCCTTCGTCAGGCCGTAGACGCCGTTGTTCTCGATCACGTAGAGCATGTTCACGTTGCGGCGAATGGCGTGGGCCATCTGCCCCAGCCCGATCGACAGCGAGTCGCCGTCGCCCGAGATGCCGATGTAGGTCAGGCCGCGGTTGGCAGCCGCGGCGCCGGTGGTCACCGACGGCATTCGGCCGTGCACGGAGTTGAAGCCATGCGACTGCTTCATGAAGTAAGCGGTGGTCTTCGAGGAGCAGCCGATGCCGCTCATCTTGGCGGCCCGGTGGGGCTCGATTTCGAGCTCCCAGGCGGCCTGCACGAGCGCCGCTGTGACCGAGTCGTGGCCGCAGCCGGCGCAGAGCGTCGACATCACGCCCTCGTAATCGCGCAGGGTGAGACCGAGGCTGTTCAGCCGGAGGCTCGGGTGGCGGACGGGAGGTTTGACGATCGAGGTCATGCAGGCACTCCAGCCAGGCCGCGGACGGCGTTGACGACGACCTTCGCCGTCAGAGGCATGCCGCCGTAGTCGAGAATCGGGATGAGGTCGTCAGGGGCGATGCCAAGCTCGAGCATGAGGAGCGACCGCAACTGGCCGTCGCGGTTCTGCTCGATGACGAACACGCGGTCGTGGGCCTCGATGAACTCCCGCACCTCCTCGCCGAAGGGGAAGCCGCGGATCCGCATCACGTCGACGACGACATCCTGGGCCCGGAGCCTGTCGGCGGCCTCGCGGACGGCGGCGTCGCAGCCGCCGATCGTGACGAGGCCGATATCGGCGTTCTCCTGGAGCGTGAAGACGGGCCTGGGCACGAGCGTCGCCGCGTGGGCGAACTTCCGCCGCAGCCTGTCGACCACCTCGATGTAGGCGTCGGAGTCCTCGGTGTAGGCGGCGTGCTTGTCGTGGCCGGAGCCGCGGACGAAGTAGGCCCCCTTGCCGCCGACGCCGGGCAGCGTCCGGGCGGCGATGCCGTCGCCGTCCACGTCGTGGTAGCGGGAGAATCGCTTGAGCTGCTCGAGCGCCTCGGCATCGAGCACCTTGCCGCGGTCGGGCCGGTAGGAGTCGTCCCAGGTGAGCCGCTTGACCATCCAGTCGTTCATGCCGATGTCGAGGTCGGTGGCCACGAAGATCGGCGTCTGCAGCCGGTCAGCCAGGTCGAAGCTCTGCACCGCCATCTCGAACGCCTCGCCGGGATTCGCCGGAAAAAGGATGGGGTGCTTGGTGTCGCCGTGGGAGGCGTAGGCCAGCGAGAGCAGGTCGGCCTGCTGCGTCCGCGTCGGCATGCCGGTGGCGGGGCCGCACCGCTGGATGTCGAAGAACACGGCGGGGATGTCGGTGTAGTAGGCCAGGCCGATGAACTCCTGCATCAGCGAGATGCCCGGCCCCGACGTGTTGGTGAAGGCGCGGGCCCCCGCCCAGCCGGCGCCGATCACGATGCCGGCGGCGGCCAGTTCGTCCTCGGCCTGGAGGATCGCGTAGCGTCGCTCGCCGGTCTCCTTGTCGACGCGATACTTCTCACAGAAGGCCTTGAACGCCTCCATGAGCGACGTGGCGGGCGTGATCGGATACCAGGCGCCCACCGTCGCGCCCGCGTAGACCGCCCCCAGGGCGCAGGCGGTGTTGCCGTCGATGAGGATGGAATCGCCTGTCGCGTCCATCTTTTCGAGGCGGAAGGGCAGGGGACAGGGATGGTGGGCCTTCGCGTAGTCGTAGCCCAGCCGGATCGCCTTGTGGTTCGATTCCAGCAGCTTCGGCTTCTTGCCGTAGGTCTGCTCCAGCAGCGTCTCGACGACCTGCATATCGATGCCGAGCAGCGCCGTCAGCGCGCCGGTGTAGGCGATATTTCGCAGCAACGTCCGCTCGCGGTCACCCTCGAACGCCTGCACGCACATGCGGCCGAACGGGATGCCGAGGATGGTGATCCCGTCCCGCTCGAGCTCCTTGGGCAGCGGCCACGAGGAGTCGTAGAGCAGGAAGCCGCCCGGCCGCACCGTGGCCACGTCCTTGGCGTAGGTGGCGGGGTTCAGCGCCACCACGAGGTCGACCTCGGATGGCCGGGCCATGTAGCCGTCCTTGCTCACCCGGATCTCGTACCAGGTGGGCAGCCCCTGGATGTTCGACGGGAAGATGTTCTTGCCGGAAACGGGAATGCCCATCCGGAAGATCGCCTGCATGAGCAGGCCATTGGCGCTGGCGGAGCCGGTGCCGTTGACGGTGCCGATCTTGAACGCGAAGTCGTTGATGCCGTTCATGCCTTGATCAGCTCCCCTTCGTGGCAGGCAGCGCCCGCGGCCGGCTTGATGAGGTCGAAGAGCCGCATGTCCCAGGCGGCCGTGGGGCACCGCTCGGCGCAGAGGCCACAGTGCAGGCAGACGTCCTCGTCCTTGACCATGACCCGCTGCGTCTGTGGCAGCGAGGCAGAGAGGTAGATCTCCTGGGCGGGATTGAGGGCCGGGGCGGAGAGCTGCCGCCGCAGGTCGGCCTCAGACGCCGGGATGGTCGTGATCGTCAGGCAGTGCGTGGGGCAGACATCGATGCAGGCGTCGCACTCGATGCACTTGGGCGGCGTGAAATGGGTCTGGATGTCGCAGTTGAGGCACCGCGACACCTCGGTCGCGACCTGCTCGGGCGAGAAGCCGAGCTCCACCTCGACGTTCAAATCGCGGAACCGCTTGGCGAGCGCCTCGTGACGCATCACCTGTCGCGTCGACGGATCGTAGTCGTTGTCGTAGGCCCAGCTGTGCAGGCCGTTCTTCACGCTCACGAGCGTCATCCCGGCGGGCGGCCGCTCGGTCACGGGCTGGCCGTTGCAGAGGAGGTCGATCGAGATCGCGGCTTGGTGCCCGTGGGCCACGGCCCAGATGATGTTCTGCGGCCCCCACGCGGCGTCGCCCCCGAAAAACACCTGGGGGTGCGTGCTCTGGTGGGTGACCCGGTCGACGACCGGCATGCCCTGGGCGTCGAACTCCACGCCGATGTCCCGCTCGATCCAGGGGAACGCGTTGTCCTGACCGATCGCCAGAATGACGGCGTCGCAGGGAATCGTGACCGTGCGGATCACGCGGCTCGACTGCCGGCCGGAGGCATCCTCGCTCCACTCGAGCACGTCGAACTCCATGCCGACGAGTACACCGTTGTCCACGACCATCCGCTTGGGAGCGTGATTCTCGATGATGTGGACCTGCTCCTCCTCGGCGTCCTCGAGCTCCCACGGGGAGGCCTTGAAATGCTTGCGGCCACGGCGGGCGACGACCTTCACGTCGGTCGCGCCGAGCCGCTTGGCGGTGCGGCAGCAATCCATGGCGGTGTTGCCCACGCCGATGATGACGACCCGCGGCTCGATCCGCTCGACGTGCTTGAAATGCACGTTGGCGAGCCACTCGATGCCCAGATGCACCTGGGCCGGCGCGTCGTGACGGCCGGGGATCTCCAGCTCCTTGCCCTTCGGCGCCCCGCTGCCGACGAATACGGCGTCGTAGCCCTCGTCGAGCAGCGCCTTCAGGCTCGTCACCGGGGTGCCGTACCGCATCTCGGCGCCCATGTCGATGATGTAGCCGCACTCCTCGTCGAGGACCGACGCGGGCAGCCGGAACGACGGGATGTTGATCCGCATGAGCCCACCTGGCTCGTGATTCCTTTCGTAGATCGTCACCTCGTAGCCGAGCGGCAGGAGGTCGTTGGCCACGGTGAGCGATGCCGGGCCGGCGCCGACCAGCGCGATCCGCTTGCCGTTCTTCTCGGCCGGAGCCTTGGGCAACAGTGGCCTGATCTCGTCGCGCAGGTCGGCGGCGACCCGCTTGAGCCGGCAGATGGCGACCGGCTTCTCGTCCACGCGGCCGCGGCGGCAGGCGGGCTCGCAGGGACGGTCGCAGGTGCGGCCGAGCACCCCCGGGAAGACGTTCGACTCCCGGTTGAGGAGGTACGACTCCGTATAGCGGCCCTGCGCGATCAACCGGATATAGGCGGGGACGTTGGTGTGGGCGGGGCACGCCCACTGGCAATCGACGACCTTGTGGTAGTAGCGCGGGTCGGAGACGTCGGTGGGTTGCATGAGCGAGTACCTTGACTGGGCCCGTGATGGCACGCGGCCGACCCCCGGGCGCGGGGGAACGGCGCCGCGCTGAACCCCGTATGTTGCCGGGGGGCCGAAAGGCTGGCAAGCGAGACTTTACCGAGGTGCTGGCCGAGCAGCGGCCCCGCCCCGCGACGGGGGGAAATGGACGGCGTCAGGCCGACCCGGGCCGACGCACCACCGCCTTTCACCGGGCGTGCTCGATGCGGCTGGCGGCCGGGCCCAGGGGAGTGTGCGGCAGGCGTGGCCGGCTCCGTCCCCGCCGCGGTTTCGGACTGTTCCGGCCGGCAGCCGGAGGCGTATGCTCTGTCGTTCGATCCAGTCAGTCTCGCCTCACCGCTGTCTCGCGATGCGTTCCAGGCCAACTCCCCGCATGCAGATGGTCCTCATGGCGGTCGCCATGGCCCACCGCGGTCCGGCGTCCGGCAGCCTGCCGTTCGGCTCACCGTCATGAGCGGCACCTCTCCCGGAAATCGTCAGGGATCGCCGCGGACTGACCTCTGGCTGCCACTGAGCGTCTGCGGCCTGGTGGTCATGCTGGTCACGGCGCCCTTCATCGCCTGGGCGAGCTTCACGGTGCTCGAGGCCGAGTCGCAGACGCCGATGGAGTGGGTGCCCCCCGATTTTCCCCAGCGGCAGGAATACGACCGCTTTTCGGCGATCTTCGGCAGCGGCGACGTCGTGGTCGCCACCTGGGACGGCTGCCAGCTCGACAGTCCGACGGTGCAGCGGGTCGTCGCCGCAGCCACCGGCCCCAATGCGCCCGCGGACGGCCAAGGGCGGCACTGGTTCGACTCCGTCACCGATGGCACGACCGTCATCGCGCGGCTGACCGACGCTCCGCTCAGGCTCGACCGCGACACGGCCATCGAGCGGCTCCAGGGGATCCTCGTGGGCCCCGATCGCAGCTCCACCTGCGTCGCCTTCGCCCTCACCCCGGCGGGCCTCGCCGACCGCAAGCGGGCGGTGCCCTGGATCCGCGACCTCGTCCGGCAGACTGCCGTGCCCGACGACGATCGCATCCATCTGGCCGGCCCGGTGGTCGATCACGCCACGGTCGATGCCGCCAGCAAGGAATCGTTCCAGCGGTTCGCCCCGGTGGCGGCGGCCATGGTGCTGCTCCTCACATGGTGGTCGCTGCGTTCGCTCCGCTACGCCGTGCTTGTGTTCGCGATCTCACTGTGGTGCGTGGGGTTTTCCTTCGCCACGCTCCACCTCTGGGGCGATAGCATGAACGCGGTGCTGATCGTGATGCCGGCGCTGGTGCTCGTGCTGGGCGTGTCGGGCGGCATCCACCTCGTCAACTACCTCGTCGAGGCCTCGAACGAACGGGCCACAGACGGTCCCGGCGGACGAGCCCGCGGCGGCGTGGCGACCCGGGCGGTGCGGCTGGGATGGATGCCCTGCCTCCTGTCGTCGGGCACGACCGCCGTCGGCCTCGCCTCGCTGGTGGTGAGCGAACTCGCGCCGATCCGCACGTTCGGCTTCCACGCGGCGATCGCCGTGATGGTGACGCTGCTGGCCACGTTCGCGGTGCTGCCGGGCCTGTTCGAGCGGTTTCCCATCGTGCCGCGGAGCGACGGCGAGGTGGCCACGCTCACGCCGCCCTACTGGCGGTCGTTCGCCGCCGGCATCGTTCGCCGGGCTTCTCTCGTGACCATCGCTTTCTTCGCCCTCATGATCGCCGCGGGGCTCGGGGTGGGGGGCATCCGCACGTCGATCCGCATCGACACGCTGTTCAGTCCCACGAGCCGGCTGATTCGCGACTACGCCGCCATCGAGCGGTCG
Organism: Pirellulales bacterium; assembly: GCA_044344895.1. Lineage (GTDB taxonomy): Bacteria > Planctomycetota > Planctomycetia > Pirellulales > UBA1268 > CAMCQY01. The sequence continues at coordinate 10,774 of JBIJCD010000017.1, forward strand.
ATCGGCCCGCTGGTGCCGATCGAGGTGGTGCTCGCCTTCGGCCCCGAGTGCACGCTGCGTCCCGATCGGCGGCTGGACCTCGTGGGGCGGGTGGCGGAGCGGATGCAGCAGACCACCGGCGCCGCGGCGGTGCTGTCGGCCGCCTCGTTCGCCCCCCGCACCAGCGGCGACTCCGCCTTCCGCGACCGCATGCGGCAGGCGGCCACCACCCGCCGGCTGGCCTCCGACCTCGCCGCCCTCGACGACATCCGTTACGTCCGCAACGTCGGCGACGCGCAGCTGTGGCGGCTCACCGCCAGGATTTCGGCGCTGGAGGACGTCGACTACGGGCGGCTGCTCGCGCAAGTCAGGGAACAGATCGGCCCAGTCGTGGCGGAAGCGGGCGGCGAGGCCGCGGGAATCTCCGCGACTTCCACAGGAGTCATGCCGGTGATCCACGGCATCCAGAACACGCTCCTGAGCGATCTCTTTTCCAGCTTCCTGTCGGCCTGCGTCATCATCACGCTCATGATGATGGCCGTGCAGCGGGGCGTGGGGGCAGGGCTGGTGTCGATGGTCAGCAACGTCTTTCCCATGCTCCTGCTCTTCGGGTTTCTCGGTTGGACCCGGCTGCCGCTCGACATCGGCAGCGTGATGACAGCGTCGATCGCGCTGGGCATGGCGATCGACGGCACGCTGCATTTCCTCACCTTCTACCGGCGGGCGGTGGACGGGGGCTCCGATCCGCCGACGGCGGTGGACGGGGCGTTCCAGCATTCGGCCGGGGCGCTCGCGCAGAGCTCGGTCGTCTGCGGGCTCGGCATCCTGGTGTTCGGCCTCAGCTCGTTCGGGCCGATCAGCCGCTTCGCCATCATGCTCGCCTTGCTGGTGGCGGCGGCGTTGGCGGGCGACCTCGTGCTCCTGCCGGCGATGCTCGTGGGACCGCTGGGACGATTCTTCCGCAGGAAGGCCACATCTGCAGCCTAGGGCGACTGTGGGTTTCATGGAGCGACATCCTCAAGAGCGATCAGCGCCGGGACGGCAGAAGTCTCCTCGCGGGAGGATTTCGCGCGACGGCCTGTGATACTGCTGACGTCTTGGGAATGCGAAATCCTCCAAGCTCGTCGAGCTTCCGCCGCTCCCGGCTCGCCGTGCGATGCAGCGGCTGAGGGCGAGGAACCGATCACGCGTGGCAGCGGCTGCCGCCAGCTCGGCAGGATGCCGAGCGCAGCACCAGCGGGCGGACGCCCGTCAAGCACAAACCGCAGGATGCGGTGTTGTGCGTGTTGCCAGCACGGCAGAAGTCTCCTCGCGGGAGGGTTTCGCGCGGCGGCCTGTGACGCTGCCGACGTCTCGGGAATGCGAAATCCTCCAGGCTCGTCGAGCTTCCGCCGATCACGGCTCGCTGTGTTCGAGTCCTGTCGAGAGGTCGCCGCGGCCATCGCCGAGGCGATCGGAGGCTCGAGCGGCGAGGAGGTACGCGAGGATCCGCAGCCCACGGTAAAGCTTTCGACGCCGGCCTTTTGCATCGCAGCCGCGGCTGGCGTATCTTCAGCCCGGTTCGGCACGGATGAACACCCTGCGGTGGCCGGCGAGGCGACGGCAGTAACGATGGATTCTCGAAGCCAAGAAAGTCGTGGGCGCAGATCGCATGGGTATCGTGCTGACCGATTTCAGGCCGGTCTATCTGACCGAGCTGGTGAAACAGGAAAAGCTGCGGGAAATCGCGATCCGTTTCGCTGAGTTCGTCGCCGCCACGAAGGCGGGCGGTGACGGGAAGGGTGCCCCTGTCCCGGAGGCCGGGGCGATCCGTGCGGCGTGGGAGAAGTACTGCGTCTCACCCAAGCACATCGAGTCGCGCCGCATCTCGGTTTTGCCCGACGCGGAGGCCGCCAAGGACCCCGCCGACATCGACTTCACGATGATCCCGTTCTCCAGCACGTTTGTGGCGAAGCGGGGTGGCGCGGATATCGACGACCGGCTGGCGATCTTTCGCGGGCACGCACGGACGGCGCTCGCGAAGATGTATCCAGATCCGCACGACGCGCCCGGGGAAATGATCCACGTCTCCACCACCGGTTACCGCCTGCCGAGCCCGGTGCACGAGCTGATCTCCGAGCGGAGCTGGTTTGGCACCACGGTCAGCCACTGCTACCACCAGGGCTGCTACGGCGCCTTTCCGGCGGTGCGGATGGCGGCGGGCTCGCTCGCGGCGGCTCGGAGCGGACTGTCGCGGGCGGGGGGCCGGGTCGACATCGCCCATACCGAGATCTGCTCGATCCACGTGGCCCCAGACTGCATCGACGCCGAACACGTGATCTGTGACAGCCTGTTCGCCGACGGATTCATCCGCTACTCGGCCTGCACAGACGAGGTGTTTCGTGAGCGGGCGGGCCGCGGCCTCGAGGTGATCCGCTACGCGGACACGACCATCCCCCAATCCCTCGACGCCATGACGTGGCGGCCGATCGTCAACCGGTTCGAGATGACGCTCTCGATCGACGTGCCGCGGCTCATCGCCGCCCATGCGGAGGAGTTCATCGGTTCGCTGCTGCGGGATGCCGGGCTCGACCTGCAGGCGGACAAGGGCGACATCCTCTGGGTAATCCATCCGGGCGGACCGGCGATCGTGGACCTCGTCGGCAGCTGCCTGCGGCTCTCGAAGGACCAGATCGCGATGAGCAAGGATGCGCTCCGCGAAGGGGGCAACAAGAGTTCCGCCACGGTGCCGCACATCTGGGACCGCATCCTGCGCGACCCGGCCGTGAAGCAGGGCACGCACGTCGTCAGCCTGGCCTTCGGCCCGGGGCTCACGGCCACGGCACTCGTCGCCAGGGTCGTCTGAGTCGGCGGCGACCAGCGGATCGACTGGCGTTCGCCGAGCGTGTAAACTGCGGTGCTTCGACGCACGGACGTGCGCGGAACCTCACTTCCTGGCTTCCTGGAGACACACATGTCAGATCCGGCAGCACCGCCCTCAGCAGACGTGGCCGCGAGGGTCGAAGCGGTGATCCGCGACGTGCTCGGCCTCGAGACCGAGACCGTGCCGCTGACGAGCCGGCTGCGCGAAGACTTGGGCGCGGATTCGGTGGACGCGGTCATGCTCGTGATGGCGCTCGAGCGGGAGTTCAAGGGAAAGATCTCCGACGACGAGGCGGCCAAGCTGTCCACCGTGGAGGACGTCGTCGACTACGTCGGCCTTCGGATCGGTGAGCAGGGGCTCTCATGAGCCGGCGCCGGGTGGCGGTCACCGGCCTCGGCATTGTTTCGCCCGCGGGGGCATCGACTGCCGCATGCTGGGAGGCCTGCCTCGCGGGACGGTCGGCCGTGGCGTCGATTCCCGACGCCTGGCTGAGGTGGTACAATTTCCAGTCGACTGTGTGGGCGCCGCTGCCGCCGGTCGACTTCGAGGCTGCGGGCATTTCGCCGCTGGAGGCGATGCGGCTCGATAGGTCGGCCATGCTGGCCATCGTCGCAGCCGGCGAGGCCCTCGCCGACGCCGGATTCCAGCCCGCGCTCACCGACGCCAAGCGCGGCATCTGGCGGTTGGCCGGGATCGACGCTGACCGCGCCGGCGTCTTCATGGGCACGGGCGTGGGCGGCATCACGACCATGGTCACCGCCCAAAACAGCCATCTCCTCACGCCGGTGCAGCCGCTCGAGGGCCGGGGCGGGGCGGCAGCCAGCGATCCGGCGGTGGACGCCCTCGACACGCTGCTGGGCACCCTGCCCAAGCGGTTCAACCCGTTCGCCGTGTCGATGATCATGCCCAACGCCGTGTCGGCGACACTGGGCATCCGCTACTCGCTGCACGGCCCGAACGCCACCTGCGCGATGGCCTGCGCCGCCGGCACGGCCGCGGTGGGCCACGCATTCCGCTCGATCCGCGGCGGCGACACCGACGTGGCCCTGTGCGGCGGAGCCGAGTTCGTCGGCGACCCCTTCGGCGGCGTGTTCCGCGCGTTCGACACCGCCAGGACGCTGGCGTCCGTGGTCGACCGGCCTCAGACCGCGAACCGCCCGTTCGACCGCGGCCGCACGGGCTTCCTGCTGGCCGAAGGGGGCGCGGCGGTGCTCGTCTGCGAGGAGCTGGAGCACGCCCTTCGCCGCGGCGCCCGGGTGCACGCCGAGGTCGTCGGCTACGGCGAGTCGTTCGACGCCTACAGCATGATGATCATGGAGCCGGCGGGCGCGCAGCTGACGCGGACGATCCGATCGTCGCTCGACGACGCGGGAATCGCACCGGCCGACATCGACTACGTGAACGCCCACGGGACCGGTACCGTCGTCAACGACGACGTCGAGTCGGCCGTCATCGAGGGCTTGTTCGGCTCCCGGCCGCTGGTCAACGCCACGAAGTCGCTCACGGGCCACTGCATCGGGGCCAGCGGAGCGATCGAGGCGGCCATCACGGCGATGTCGCTGCGGGAGCAGAAGGTGCACGGCTGCGTGAATCTGGAGGATCCCGTGCGTCCGCTGAACTTCGCACGGGGGGCGACCGAAGCACGAATCACGTGGGCGGTATCGCAGTCGTCCGCCTTCGGCGGCCACAATGCGGCGGTCGTGATGCGGCAGGCGGCCCGGGCGTGACAGTCGCGAGCCCCTGCCGTGCACGCTCGCTTCCCAGATTGCCAGGCGTCCCCAGCGGCACACCGCGGCGATCGCAGGAGACGGAGGTGATCCACGTCATCCCGAAGCGGTCCGGAGACGCTGCACGCCTGACCGTTCAGAGCGTCACGGGGCCGGCGGGGAACCTCGGCGGGCGGCGAGCGTGGCGGCCAACCGCTCCAAGGCCGTGACGATCTTCGTCTCGGCCTCGACCTCGAGGTAGCTCGATCGGGCCCGCCAGGTCTCGTAGCCGCCGAGTGGGTGGTCCGAAGCCTGCGGGAGATAACCGTTGTAGCCGTTGGCCAGCGACACGGTGAAGTGCCGGGCGAACGGGCTCGTCCGCTTGAGCCGCAGCCCGGTCTCGACGAACACCTCGCACGGAATCGCCGCGATCGACAGGTCGCCGACGCGATACACCTGCAGGCTGACGGGCACGGCGTCGGGATACTCAGCGAGCTTGAGCGTCTCGCGGGCGTAGATCGCCTTCATGTCGGCCCACTGGCCGTCGGCTCCTTTCGGGATCGACTCGAGCCATACCTTCGCCTGGGCCAGCTCCGCAGGCGATCCCTTGCGCACCGCGAGGGTCAGCGTCTCGCTCTCGGCGTCGAGTGTGGCGTCGCTTCGCCAGGCGATCGACTGGAAGGCCTCCTCGGCGGCATCCGCCACGGCCGCGGCGACCAGACGAATTCGGTCCGAGGCGTCGACCTTGTGTTTTGGCGACAGCGCGTAGTTGACGTTGTTGACGTTGCCACTCGTGCCGTTGGACAGGATGGCGACGAAGGGCGGCCGGCCGGCGGTGCGACCTTCCCCACCGGCGAGCCTCCGGCTCATTTCCGCGGCGAACACGCCGAAGTAGTCGGCACTGATCGGCTGCACGCCGCCGACGTAATGGAGGCTGTAGTTGGCCAGCAGCGCGAGGGGCCGCTGGTCCGCGGCCGAGCGGACGGCGAGCACCGCCACCTCCTGGTCCACCGGGCCGGCCGGCACCGACACCGCCCTGCTGCCCGCGCCCGGATTCATGCGCACCCGATCGGTCGTGACACCGAAGGGATTCTCGTAGGTCTCAGCCGGCTTCATGAACCAGCGGCGGTGAAATACCTGGTCCGGCGCGCTGCTGGATGCCCAGCCGCACTCGGCCGGCTCCAGGCTGGCGATGGCACGGGTCATGCCGCGGGCGATACGCGCAGCGACCGTGGCGACGTACTCGGCGTCGACCTCGCATTGGAAGACCGGCGCCAGGGCCGCCGCCGAGTGCGTGTGGGTGGCCGAGATGAGCATCCGCTCGGGCGGGATGCCCGTCGCGGCCGAGCACAGCCGCTGCGCTTCAGCGACGATCTCCCGCGGGATCATGCAGGCGTCGACCACCGCGAACACGAGCTGCCGTTGGCCGTCGTCGAGGGCCAGGCAGCGGGCATGCATAGGGTCCTGGATGCCGGTGGCGATCGCCTGCTTCATGCTGCCGTTGACCGGCACCGGAAACCGCGTGGGGGAGATGTCCTCGACCGCCGCTCCGGCCCGGAACCGCCGCGTCGCAGCGGCTGCTGCGGATCCCGGAGCCGACACCGGCGCCGCGGAGGAAGTTGACGCGGCCGGCGCGGTGGCCGCCCGGGGCACCGGACGCCCTCCGCGTAAGAACGCGACCAGATCGGCCATGTCGGCGGCCGCCAGGATGCGGCCAAATCCCTCGGGCATGAGCGAGCGGCCCGAGGCCCGCAGGGTCTCGATCTGATGCCGCGGCACGGTCCGCCGCTCGCCGCCCGCCCTGACGATCACGATCGCATCCTGCCCGGACTCGGCGACGATGCCCTCGATCACCTCGCCGTCCTCGGTGACGATCACGGTCGACTCCCATCGCGGCTCGACGGCCCGGTGGGGATCCACGATCGCCACGACGATCTGGTCGACGGGCCGGTCGGCGGCTTCGGCCAACGCGGGTCCGACCTGCTGCCCGGTGACCCCGGCGGCGGCGCCGGATGCCGGCGCCTGGTGGCAGGCGGCGCAGTGTTTGAGAAAGAGCTCGCGGCCGTGCTCGACACTGCCACCGGCCCGCACAGCCGTGACGATCCCCGCGACATCGCTCTCCGACAGGCCGGCGGCCCCGCCAGCATGCCAGATTCGCGCCGCCGCGTCGCGTATCGCGGCATCTGGAGAACGGCCCAGCGCGGCACGGCGATCAAGCGGCACGACCGACGCCGCCACCCGCTGCGACTCGATCGCCGCCAGGAGAAGCTGTGCTGCATCGCGGCGGTCGGTCAAGGCCGTGACGGCCGCCGCACGGACCGACGGCTCGAGGTCGCCGCTGGCCACCGCGTCGATCACACCGGCGACCGCGGCCGCGTCGCCCGAGCGGACAAGCGCCGCCACGGCGGGCGTCTGCAGGTCGCCGCCGGCGTTGCTGTCGATCAGCTGCCGAAGCGCGTCACGGGCCGCCGTCGCCTGTGACGCGTTGCCCGTCCGCGCGGCGGCTCCGAGCAAGCGGATCGCGGCCTTCCTCGCGGCGGAGTGCCCGGTGCGATCGAGCAGGATCGACGCGGCACAATCGAGCACCTGGGGAATCGCAACGCCCGACGGCTGCGAGGCGAGCCCGGCGATCGGTGCCCTGGCAGCCAGCCCCGCCAACAAGGCGACGTCGAACCAGCCGACCTTGCCTGCCGACGATCGGGCCGCCGTCGAGGCCAGGACGCTCGCCGTGTCGCCGGCAGAAGCGTCTGTCGTGGTCGGCACAGTGCCGCCAGCGAGACCGCCGGCGGCGGTGGCGCCAAGCCGCTCCACGAACTCGACGAGTGGCTCATCCGTGTCGGCGGCCGCTGCCACGGCCGCCACCGCTTCGACGAGCGGGGCACAGCGACCGACGGCGCCCGACAGGATCGCCCGGTCGATCCACGGATCCCGGGGCGTCCGTGCCGCCGCGACCGCGAGGGCGGCGGTGGCGGACGGGAGCGGCGAACCGGCCGCCGCGAGCGCTGCCGCCAGCCGGACGTGGGCATCGTCGTCGCCGGCGAGACGGTCGGCGATCTCGGCGGCGAGATTGACCGGGTCGATCAGCACGGCGAGTCGGGCGGCCGCCTCGCGGATGCTCGGGTGCGACGAGCCCGCGGCTTCCCGGACGTCGGCCGCCGTGAGCGTGCCCAGCCCGTGGAG
>JBIJCD010000273.1:0-5363 GCA_044344895.1 Pirellulales bacterium
CCGGGCGGGCGGGTATACAGTGCCGGCGTCGCCCGGACACCGGAGCCGCCGGGCGCGGTACGCGCGAGACCACGCCATGAAGTCCCTCACCGAGCACCTCTCCTTCACGGTCCCCGCCCGCATGGCGTTTCTCAACATCACGCCGCAGGTCGAGGAACTCGTCGCCCGGTCGCGGATCAGGGAGGGGCTATGCCTGGTCAACGCCATGCACATTACCGCCAGCGTGTTCATCAACGACGATGAACCGGGGCTGCACGCCGACTACACCGCGTGGCTCGAAGATCTCGCTCCCTTCGACGCCTCACCGCGGCGCTACGCCCACAACCGCACGGGCGAGGACAATGCCGACGCCCACATGAAGCGGCAAGTCATGGGCCGAGAGGTGGTCGTGGCCGTCACGGATGGCAGGCTCGACTTCGGCCCCTGGGAGCAGATCTTCTACGGCGAGTTCGACGGCCGCCGGCCCAAGCGGGTGCTGGTGAAGGTCATCGGCGAATAGCGTCGGCACGCGGGAAAGCCCGCTGCGCTGGCAGGCTGGCGAGTCGGGGGAAGCTCGGCGACGCGTGGAAGGCCGGCCGAGATGCCGCGCCGCCCGTGACTGTCCGGCGGCATTCCTCGGCCGCGAAGCCGCTGCTATACGCTCCGCCCTCCCGCCCGATGCCCGGCCTGGTGCCGGGCTGTTTCCGAGGCAACTCGCCGTGCACTGTCAGGGCTCTCGTCGCCGTTTCCTGCCGCCGTGGTGGCTGGCCGCCCGCATGGCCGCCGCGGTGCTGGTGGCCGTGCTCGCTGGACGGGTGTGGGCCGAGCCCGTCGGCGGGATCGGCGACGACGATCGGCTCGTCGTGCGGGGGCTCGAGCAGATCGACCCCGAACGGCTGCGGCTGGCGCTCGTCGACGACGCCGACCTCGTCTGGCTGTCGCGTCCGGGAGACTCTCGCGAGGATTTCATCGCGGCCGTCGTCGGCAAGGCGACGCTGGCGTTGCAGCGGGCGGGATTCGCCGAACCGCGGGTCGAGGCCGACGTGGAGTCGTCCGACGGAGTCGAGCGGCTGGTGCTCGACGTGGTGGAGGGGCAGCGGTTCACCGCGGGCCGGATCGAGGTGACGGGGGTGCCGGATGAGACGGCCGCGCGGCTCGTCAGATTCCTGATGGAGCGGCAGCCGCCGCTCGATGCGGTGCCCCGGCCGGTCGATCGCCCCGACGGCATGACGAACACGACCTGGGGCGACGGCGATGGCCGGCCGGCGACGCTCCTCGATCCCGAGTGGGTGTCGGGCGGGCCGGCGGCGTGCGATGCGATCGCCGAGCGGTCGGTGCGGACTGCGGTGGCCCGCTTCCTGCGGGACGAGGGGCACCTCGCGATCGCTCCGACGCTCGAGCGCACCGCTTCCGGCGCGCTTCCACGCGGTGTGACCTACACGGTCCACTCGAAGTGGATCGACGGCTCGGGCACGCACGAGGCGTTCGACGTGTCGCTGCGCCGAGCCGACGGGGTGGCTGACCTCGTCGTCACGATCACGGATCTACCGCCGAAGTCGACGCTGCGGGGGATCGAACTCCCCGCGGCGTGCCGGACGAGCAGGCAGGATCTCGAACACTTTTTGGGGATCGCAGTGGGAGGTCCGGTTTCCGAGCGGCAGCGGGCCGAGTGGCGGGACAGGCTGCGGCGGTCGGGGCGGTTCCTGCGGTACGAGGTGGAGCTGCGGGCCGACCCGCAGGATCCCGCGGCCGTGGTCGCCCGGTTCGATCTGGAGGAGTACCCCCGGGCCTCGCCGTTGGCAGCACCGCTCACCCGTGCGGAGGAGACGATGCTCCACTTCCACGACTGGATCGTGGATGCGGTCGGCCGGGGCGATCTGACGGTCGACGTCCGGCACGAGCAACCGGACTCCGCCGCGGCCGGCGGCACCGCGCGGCTGGTCGTCTCGCCCACGGACGGCTTCGTGCTCACGGCCCTGCCGGAGGCCGGATTGGCCTGCGGCGTGATCGCCAGTGGCACGCAGGTGAGCCTGCTGCCGCCGGGGGGCACGGGCCGGCTCGACGTGCCGCTGCCGACCGGGACGCGGCTGACGGCGACGATCAGCCTGTCGCTTTCCCGCGATGCGACCGCGGGCGGCGAGCCGCCAAAGTACTCCCGCAACATCTCGTTCGGCTGCGGGATCGCCACCGGAGACGCCGCCACCGGCGGCGGCGTGGCGATCGAGATGCGGATCGAGCCGGTGGCCTGCCTCGCCATGGTGCACGAGGGCGGCGTGGAGACGTCGTTCGAGGGCGACACGCTCGTGATCGTCGGCGAGTCCACGACGAGCCGGTTCGATGCCGCGACCGGCCGGCCACTGGGTCTGGTCGCCGACGGCTACGGACTCGTCGCCGACACGCAGCCCGGCGCGGTCGCCGCCGCGGCGGAGTCGCTCTGTCGGGCGGCCGGCCCGAACCGGCTGCGCGACGCGGCGCCGGTGACCTCGGCCATCGAACTGCTGCTGTCGGACGGAGTGGCCGAGGCGTGCGGCCAGGTCGCGTCCGCCACGGGCTTTCCGCTCGACGAGGCGCAGATCGCCCGGCTCGTGCCGATCGTCGTCGCGGTCCGTGGCTGCCTCGCACGCTGCCTCGCCGACGGCGGTATCGCGCGGTGCGATGAGGCGGTGGCGGGGGCGGTTCGCGACGCGGAGACGCCACCGATCGAGCCCCTGGAGATTCCCCAGGACGATGCAGGCAACTCGCCGCAGGCCGTCAAGAAGGCGACCGTGCGGAAGATCGCCGCGTTCGCCTGGGAGTGCACCGAGGACCACTGTGGCCGAGAGTCGTGGCCGGCGTCGCTGGTGCGGGCGGCCGCCTGCGGGGTGGTGAGCGATCCGGCGATCTTTCGGGAGATGACCAACTTTCTATCGCAGGACGACTACGGCCCGCTGGCCTACGCCTGCGCGGCGACGCTCTCCCCCATCCCGACCGTCGCCAAGTCACTGGCGATCCGCGGCCAGGAGCGGCTGTCCACGATCGCCTTCCACACCGACTGCCGGCCGCTCCTCAAGGCGATCGAGCGGTACGGCATCGACGAATGCTGCGTGTCGGTGCTGCGGTCGATCGACGACGATGCAGTCCGCGAGATCGGCCGCGCGGCATGCGGAGACGCTGACCTGCTCGTGCCGCTGGTGCGGGAAGTGCGGGCGCACGACACGCACGACGCGGCAGTGGATGCCCTGCAGGCCGCGCTCGACGCCTGGTGGGAGGAAAAGCTGCGGTCGGTCGTCGCCGCGCGGCTCGACGCCGTGGCCACGCCGCGGACGGCGATCGCCCCTGCCGCTGGTGACGACAAGCCCCTGAAGAAATAGGCCGGGGGCAGGCTTGGCGGCCGGGTCGGGGGAGTCCTATGCTTGGGTCTGACGCGGCGAACGTTCGTCCGTCGCCATCGTCCGCCTGTCCTGAAGGGAGTCTGCACGTGATCCATCGATCCCCGAACAGCCCGTGGACCGCGGCGCTCATGATGGCGGCCGCCGTGGCGATGGTTTCGGAAACCGCGGTCGGCTCGCCGGCCCGCCGGCTCGCGCGGCGGGGTGTGGTCGTGGTGCCGCCGCCGGGCGTGGTCGTCGTGCCTCCGGCACCGATCGTCGCCGCCCCGCGGCCTTGGCGGCGGCTGGGCGTGCCGCCGGGTGTCGTCGTGCTGCCCGCCGTGCCCGGCAGCCTCGCACCTGAGGCGGTCATCGCCTCCGCGCCGGCGCTGTCGCTCTCCCCGGGACGGATCGCGTCGGAGTCAGCTGGTGCACCGGTGCCGCGCGTCGCCGCCAGCCCGACTCCCGCAACGCCGCCGCCGACGCCAGGATTCAAGCCGACGCCGGCGGCTCCCTCGCCGGCAGCCATCGAGGAGATTCCGGCACCGCTGCCGGCGCCGGAAAAGACCGCCGTGGCAGGTGGGCCGATCGCGTTTTCGCCCGAGTGGTATTCGCGGCACCCCGATGCCTGGCGGCCGGCCGGTCCGCCGGCCAACTGGTGGAAGGTGGCCGATGCCGCGAGCGTGACCGACTGGATCGTCGGGACGGTCGCTCTCGCCGGCGGTGCGGCTGGCGCGGGTCGCGTGGCGCAGGCGGGGGGCGAACAGCCAGGCGCCGACGGGCTGCGGAGCGTGCTCGTGCTGCAGTCCGGGCACGGTCCGGAAGCAGCCGCCGGCGACTGGCTGCCGCTGGGGGTCTTCGCCGTGGTGCCGCCGGGCGGCGGTTCGGCCCACAACTATCAGCAGCTGGTGGTCGACCGCTCTGGCGCGATCAGGGGTAACTTCTACGATGCGATCTCCGACACCGTCCTGCCGATCACCGGCAGCGTCGACCGCACCACGCTGCGGGCCGCCTGGTCCGTCGCGTCCAACGGCAGCCGGTTCGAGACGGCGGTCGCGTCGCTGGCGGCGCCGCCGCGGAAGGTGTCCGTGTCGTCGGGCGACGGCAGCCGCGACCTCGAGCTCGTGCCGATCGACGGACCGTGAGCGGCCGGGACGCCTGCGGGTCGGTGAAGAGAGCGTCGCGCTCGCCCACGTCGCCATGAAGCCCACCATTCTGCTCGACAGCGCGACGACTCCCGACGGCAAGCCGCTGACGCTGCACTCGCACGACGGCGCGTACATGATCCGCGTCGGCGGCGTGGAGCTGATGTCGACGCGGCAGCATCACTCCGAGGAGCGGCTGGCCGAGGCGGTCTGCGAACGGATCAGGCCGCAGGCCCGCGGGACGCGGCTCTTGATCGGCGGACTGGGGCTGGGGTTCACGCTGCGGGCGGCCCTCGGGCAGCTCGGCCCCGACGCGCGGGTGGTCGTGGCCGAGATCGTGCCGGCGGTGGTGCGGTGGAACCAGACGACCGAGTATGGCTTGGCGGCCGACGCACTGGCCGATCCCCGCGTCGAGATCGTGGTGGCCGACGTGGCCGACGTCCTGCGGAGAAACCCCCGCGGATTTGACGCCGTGATCCTCGACGTCGACAACGGTGCCAGCGGCCTCAGCACCGCCGCCAACGACGGCCTCTACGACCAGACCGGGCTGGCCGCCGCCCGGGCGGCGCTGCGGCCCGGTGGCTGCCTGGCGATCTGGTCGGCCGAGGACGACCAGGCCTGCGTGCGGCTGATGCGGGAGAGCGGGTTCGACGTTGTGGTCGAGCGGCCGCGGACGCACGCCGGCGGCGGCAGTTCGACGTGCCTCCTCATCGGCGTCATGGCCGCGGCCGGCCACCGGGGCTAGTGCGCATCCCGGTGTGGTGTAGCGACGGCTTCGGGGCGGCAAAAGTCTCGTCGCGTGGGCCGAGGCGGCCCAAAGCTCCTCGAGCGTTCGCCGACCCCTCGCCTCCGTCTCCAGGTTTGCCAAGTCGTCGCTCCAGCTAAACCAGAT
>JBIJCD010000274.1:0-5361 GCA_044344895.1 Pirellulales bacterium
AACGTGGGGTTCGTGAAGCTGGTGGAGAACACCAGCCCGATCCCGCGGGACCGCGTCTACTTCAACTACAGCTACTTTCACAACGCCAACATTTCCGCCGAGCGGGCCGACATCAACCGCTTCGTGCCCGGCTTCGAGAAGACGTTCTTCGATCAGTGGACGTCGATCGAGATCCGCACCCCGTTCGCCGCGACGCTGAGCAACACGCAGCAGGTGCAGGCCGGCGCGTGCGGCGGTCTCTCCGAGTACCGCGACATCGAATTCGGCAACATGTCGGTGATTTTCAAATCGTTCCTCATGCAGCGTGAGACCTGGGGCATCACCGGCGGCATGCAGGTGATGCTGCCGACCGCGCAGTCGACCTTCGTCAACGGCACCAACCAGAACGGCCTGCCGACGCAGTTCGTCTACGTCGAGAACCAGTCGGTCCACACGATGCCGTTCGTGGGCTCCATCTGGGCGCCGAGCGAACGCTGGTTCAGTCAGGCGATGCTGCAGATGGACGTCGACACCAACGGCAGCCCCGCCTATGTCAACAGCCAGCTCCAACCGGGCATCTCGAAGACGCAGCTCGACAGCGCCGGGCGAATCCTCTTTCCCACGTTCATGTACCTGAGTTTCAGCACCGGCTACTGGCTCTACCAGGGCGACGGCCCCGGACTCACCGGCTTCTCGCCGATGATGGAGGTGCACGTCAACCAGGGCATGACGCAGTTCCAGCCGCTCAACGCCTCCGGCTACACGCTGGGCAACGACCTCGGCGTGGTGTCGGTCACCAACGGCCTGGTGGGCTGCAACTTCGAATACAACAAGCGGTCGACCGTCACGTTCGCCTACGTGACGCCGCTGGGCGGCGGCTTCGACCGGTTCTTCGACGGCGAACTCCGGGCGTTCGTCAACTGGCGGTTCGGACCGCAAAACCGGCTGACACGGGCTCAGTTCTGACGCGTCGGCGGCGGCCGCCGCCGGACGGGCGCCCCCTCGTCAGGGCTCGCTCCACGCCGCTTTGCCGGCGTAGCTGGCCCGGTGTTTCTCGAAGTCGGCCCGCTGTGCCGGGTCGTGCGCCAGCGAGATCGCCTCGTCGATGCGGCGCACCGCCTCGTCCCAGTCGCCCGCCCGCGCGGCCGCGGCCGCCAGCGTGTCGAGCGCGGGGCCGCGGACCTGCGGGTCGTCGCCGGCGAGCGTCAGACCCTCGCGGGCCAGCGTCACCGCCTTGCGGCCCGCCGCGGCGTCGGCCGCGGGCCGCGTGGCCGTGTACCAGGCCAGGGCGTTGACCACATCCCAACGCGAGATGCCCTGCACGCGCGGCGCGGGCGAGGCGGCGTAGAGCCTCTCCAGCCGCTCGAGCAGCGGGATGCAGTCGTCCGCGCGATGCGCGTCGGCGGCCCGCGTCTGCAGGTCCCAGAGGATGGCCGCCAGTTCGTTCGGGTCGTCGGCGTACGCCGATGAGAAGGCCTCGCCGGCCGCGGCGAATTCCCCCCGACGCTGCAGGGCGACGGCCTGCTCCCGCGGGCTTGCCGGCGTCTGCTGTGGCGCGTCGGTGCCGCCCGCAGCCGCATTCGTCGCGGCCGTGCCGGACGCCGCCACGCCGGATCCCGGTGCAGCCGCAGGCTGCGGCCGCAGAAACGCGTAGGCCCCCGCGAGCGCCGCCGCCACCGCCCCGGTCGCGGCCGCCGCGACCAAGGCCCGCCGTCCGACGGGCCTCGACGCGGCAGCGGCCGGGGTGACCGGGGGTGTGACTGGCGCGGGCGGCGCGGCGGCGGGCGATCCGACGGCCGTCCGTGAGGCCGGCGTCCCTTCCTGGGCGTCAGGTGCGAACGCGACGTCTCCGCTCGTGGTCAGGCCCGCCTGCCGCGCGCTGGCGCGGAGCGCGCGGATGAAGTCCGAGCAGGTCTGCCAGCGCCGCGCCGGGTCGACCTGCAGCGCCCGCTCCAGCACGCGGGCCTCGGCCGACGGCAGGCCGGCCAGGTCGAGCCGGCCGTCGAGTTTCGCCCGCACGATCGTCAGCGGGTTGAGCTCGGCGTAGGGAAGCCCTCCGGTCCGCAGCTCGATGTAGGTCATCGCCAGCGAATACTGGTCGGTCGTCGGCGAGGGATCGTAGGGGGGCGAGACCATCTCCGGCGCGGCGTAGGCGAGGCTGGCCATCGTGTTGGACGTGGCCCGCACCTCGCCCTGCACGCGGGCGAGGCCGAAGTCGCAGACCTGGACGGCGTCGCCCACGAGCAGGATGTTCTGCGGCTTGATGTCGCAGTGCTGGACCGCCTTCGCGTTGTCGGCCGACCGCCGTGAGCCGCTGTTGAAATGGTCCAGGGCGAGCGCCGCCTGCTGCATCCAGGGAATGATTTCCGCCGGCTGCAGCGCCGCTTCCCCCGCCCGCTTGGCGTCGCGGAGCCGGTCGAAGAGGGTCTGGTCGCCGAGGCCCATCGCCACGATCAGCTCGAGCGACTCGAGCGAACCTGCCGCGGCATCGTCGTCGTCCCCCTGGCCGCCGCCCCGGGCCGGCCCCACCGCGAGGATCCGCTTTTCCGCTTCGGCCAGTTCGTCCTCGGAGAGCACGCGGCCGTCCTTGGCCTTCAGCCAGACGCCGAACAGCGGCACGATGTGCGCGTGGCGGATGTTTTTGATCGTCTGCAGGGCGCGATACTCGCGGGCCCCTTCCTTGCGGCCGAGGTTCGCGAGGATCTTGATCGCCACGCCCATTCCGCCGGGAGCCGTGGCCCGCCACACCTCGCCGAAGCCGCCGCTGCCGAGCCGTTTCGTCAGCCGGTAGCCGGGCAGGATCACGTCGCCGGGATGGTAGGGAAATGCGGCCGGCCGCAGCGGCGACGCCGCGGGCACGGCGGCGGTGGCGGCCGCGTCGAAGGGCACCGGGCCAGTCATGCCGGGATCGGCCGGGACCGGCCCGCCGGCCGGTGAGTCAGCTTCGGCTTTCCGCTCGTCCATCGACGTTCCTCGGCCTCAGCCGCGCCGGATCACCGCCCCACCGGCCCGCCGGCTCGTTCGGCCGCGATCGGCAGCGACATGAATGGTAGCAGGGAGACCGGCGACACCGTCGGGTGCTGGGCGGCGCTGCCCACCGAGGCCGTCAGCTCGGGCACCCGCGCGGCGACGTAGTCGGCGACCTCGTCGAGCGTCACGAAACCGTCGGCGGCCGCCGGGGTGTCGCCGCGCCGGCCCGCGGCCCGCGTGTCGGCCCGGCCCGAGAGCGCCTCGAGCAGGGAGGTGGTGAAGGCACCGTGTCCCCACGATGCCGATTCCTGGCTGGCCTCGTCGTCCGAGGCGGCGGCCAGCACGAGGATCATGTTTTCCTGAAACTCCCGCACGGCGGTGGACCGGCGGCCCGGGCCGAGTCCGCCCGAGTGGCAGGTGTCGACGATCGCCAGCTTGCGGCAGCCCAAGCCATCGAGCGGCGCGAAATCCTGCCAGCCGATGCTCGACGACCGCGCCGGCACGATCCCGCCGGGCAGCTCCTCGAGCTGGGCGTCGTTGCAGAGGTAGCGATATTCACGGCCTGCAGTTTCGTCGATCATGCCGTGGCCGGCGAGGAAGATCACGACGAGGTCGTCGGGCAGGATGTCGGCGGCCAGGCGTCGCCGCACCGCCTCGAGCGATTCGAGCCAGGCGGCGCGGGTCACGCCCGCGTCGAGCAGGAGCACGTTGCCCGCCACCTCGTAGCGGGAGGCGGCCCGCCGCGCCAGGCTCTCGCCCACGGCGCGGGCGTCAGCTGCGGCGTAGGCCAAGTTGCCCAGGCCCAGTCCGGTGAACCGGTCGGCATGGGCGTAGCGGTCGACGCCGGCCGCAAGCAGGAAGAGCCGCGGCGTGCGCCGGGCCGGCGCGGCGGCAGCGGCCGGAGCCGCGACGGTCACCTCGGCCACGTCGGTCGGCCCCGCGGCGGTGCCGACGTAGACCTGCACGAGATGCTCCGACTCGTCGGGGAGCGGCAGGTCCCAGGCGTAGGTCCGCCGCGCGGGACGGCCGTCGGCCGCGGGCTCGTCGGCGAGCACCTGCGGCGTCGCCGGGCCCGCCACGCCGCTGGCATAGGCCCGCACGCGGGACACCTCCACGCCGGCGGGAATCTCGATCGAGGCCGTCACCCGCAGCGTGGCGGCGTCGACGGCCGTGTCGGAACGCGGCGAGACGATGCTCACCTCGGGCGTGGCGACGATCAGCTGCGGCAGCACGACCGCCGATGACTTCGGCACGTCGCGGGCCGCGGTGCGCAGCGCGGCGCCGAGGCTTCCCGCCGCCAGCAGCCGCGACATCACGTCGGGCCGCTCGAGCTTGCGGCGAAACTGGTTGGCGCGGAAGAACCTCGGCAGCCGCTCGACGCCGCGGTTCACCAGCCAGCCGAACAGCGTGTCGCCGTTGGCGCTGGCGGCGTAGTAGCCGCGGGGCGACCAGAAGGCCCATTCGCGGTTGGCGGCGAGGTGGAGGCTGGCGATGTTCTCCCAGGCCGGCAACCGATTGAACGGGTCGGCCGCCTTGCCGTCGCGTTCGACGACGAGCGACATCTGCGTGGGCCAGCCACACGCCGTGAGCGCCGCGATCACACCCGGGCCGTCGGCCGCCTCGCGGGCGGGCGCCTGCGGTGTGAGCCCCTCGACCCACGACACCTTCGCGATCACGTCGCCAACGCGGACGTCGCGGCCGGCCAGCGTGCCGGCCTCGTCGATCGTGTCGACCACCGCCCGCCCATTCTCCACCTTCAGGCCGACGCCCCAGCGCTCGAAGAGCGGGCCGCCCCCGCCGATGCCGGTCAGCGGCCAGAGCATCACGAGGCCGTCGCGTCCGCCGCTGACCAGCCAGCGGCCGTCCTGCGACACCGCCACCGACAGCACGCCGTCCTCATGGCCCCGGTAGCGGCGGACGATCGGGCACGCACCCTTGTCGACGAGCTCGTAGGCGAACAGCCCGCGGTCGGTGCCGAGCACGATGGCCCAGGGCTCGGCCTGCCCGTCGCGGGAGAGCCACGCGGCGGCCGCGTCAGCCGGACCGAGCCGACCCTGCCAGGAGAGCTCCAGGTCGATCGCGCCGGCCGGCTGGCCACCGCGGGAAAGCTGCCAGGTCTCGAATCCCTCCCGCTGGGCCGCGGCCCGCGTGAGCGACCAGATGCCGGGCCTGCCGGCCGACGCCGCCCAGCCGTCGCCGCCATCCACCGCAGCCACCGCCAGCGCGTCGAGATCGAAGGCCTCCGTGAGTTGGGTTCGCTCCGTGGCGTCGGCGGACTGCAGGCCGATCGCGATCCGGGCCGGCGGCGCGTCGCCCGCCTGCTTGGCAAACGCGACGCGGCCGATCCTGCGGCCCACGCCGCCCAGCCGCCTGCCGCCCCGCGCCGCCGTCGGATCCGGTGCCGGCTCGGCG
>JBIJCD010000275.1:0-5360 GCA_044344895.1 Pirellulales bacterium
TTCTTTCCGCGTGGCATTTGCCTGCCTCCCTTGGTTTGCTCCACCCCCAGATTCTCTCTCTGGCAGTGGTGCCGTTTAAGGGGGGCAGGTCACCTTCACGTGCCGGTTAAACACCGCGGCGATGCGTCCGTCCGGCAGCCGCAGGAACGACGTGCCGCCGTCGCTGATCATGCCAGGCAGGTTCCACGCGAGCTTCATCCGCTCCTGCTCCCGCCAGGTGCGGCCGCCGTCGGTGCTTCGGAAGAGCATCGGCACGGGAAGCCTGGCCGCGATCTCCTCGAAGTTCGTCGGGGGCCGGCCCCACGGAGCTGCCATGAGAATGTCGCCGTTTGCGAGGGCGATCATCCCCGGCCCGATGAAGCTCCGCTCCGCGGTGTGACGGATGAAGACGGCCGGCGGCACGACGAAGCGGGCCATGTCGTCGGCACTGCTGGTGGCCGCGAGCGCGAGCGCGGCGAGCAGCGGGACTGCGGGCTTCACGTGCGACAACTCCTGCGAAGCGGTGATCGTGACATCGGCGACGATCCTCCCGTCGTCAGCGACCGCTCCGGCGACGCGACGCATGCAGAAACACGGTGGCCGACTGGAGCAGATCCCGGGAATACCGCTCTGCGCCGTCGGCATCCCGGTCGCGGATCAGAGCGAACATCGCCCGGTGGTGCGTCAGCGTCGAACGACGGATCTCGTCGGGCGAGAGTTCGAGCCGCCGTTGGGACACCGCGATCCAGAGCAGAAACTGTCCGCGCAAGAGGCCCCACACCGCCATCAGCCGGGGCTGGTGCGAGGCGGCGGCGACGAGGTCGTGGAACTCGGCGTCGAGCAGCGGGATCCGCGACATGTCGCGGGCCGCCGCGAGCCCGGAGAGGTTCCGTTCGAGCATGTCGATGTCGTGCGGCGCGTGCCGCTCGGCGGCCGCCCGGATCACCGCCGGCTCGATCGTCCGGCGCACCTCGAGGATCTCGTCGAGATCCCGCTCGGCGAGGCTCTGCACTCGCAGCCGTCCCGTGGGCGACCGGACGACGAGCCCCTCCCGCTCGAGCTGCATGAGCGCCTCCCGCACCGGCACCCGGCTGACGCCGAGCCGTTCCGCGGTGGCCAGCTCGGCGATCTTGGCCCCGGCCGCGAGCGTGCCGGCCACGATCTCCTGCTCGAGCATCCGCGCGACCCGCTTGGCGATCGACCGCGATCGGCCCGCATCGCCGCCGACGGGACGATCTTTCCGAGTCCGTGACCTCATGAATCCATCGCTCCTGTCTTTGCCATTCCTGTCTTGCCCGTTCCTGGTTTCGCCACGCCTGTTTCCGCGGTCGTGTCCGGCCGGCCCACGACGACGCGCGGGCTCACGCGATGATCTCCCGCACGACGTGGCCGTGGACATCGGTGAGCCGGTAGTCGCGGCCCCCGTAGCGGTAGGTGAGCCGCTCGTGGTCGATGCCAAGCAGGTGCAGGATCGTGGCGTGCAGGTCGTGCACGTGCACCTTGTCTTTGACCGCGTGCCAGCCGTAGTCGTCGGTGGCCCCGTGCACCATGCCGCCGCGAACGCCGCCGCCGGCCATCCACATCGTGAAGCCGAAGGGATGGTGCTCTCGGCCGTCCTTCCCCTCGGCCGTGGGCGTGCGGCCGAACTCGCCCCCCCAGACCACGAGCGTGTCTTCGAGGAGGCCACGGGCCGCGAGGTCGGTGAGCAAGGCCGCGATCGGCCGGTCGACGCTGCGACAGTTCTTCGGCAGGTTCGCGGTCAGGCCGCCGTGCTGGTCCCACTTGTTGTTGGCCGGTGCGTCGAAGACGTGCACGAACCGCACGCCCCGCTCCACGAGCCGCCGCGCGAGCAGGCACTGGCGGCCGAAGAGCTGCGTCTCGGGCGCCTCGGTGCCGTAGAGGGCGTGGGTCGCCTTGCTCTCCCGCGCGAGGTCGAAAGCCTCGGGCGCTTCGGCCTGCATCCGGAAGGCCAGCTCGAAGGAGGCGATCCGGGCGTCGAGCGCGGCCGCGTCGGGCCGGCCCGCGCCGCGGCCGAGCCGGTCGAGCGCCGCAAGCGCGTCGAGCCGCCGCCGCTGGCGGCCGCCCACCGCCGTCGGATCGGCGAGATTCGCGATCGGACGAGCGATGTCGCGGATCAGCGTGCCCGAGCAGCCGCCCGGCAGGAAGCTCCCGGAGTAGAGCGGCGCGCCCTGAAAGACGCTCGCCGGGCTCATCACCACGAAGGCGGGAAGGTTCGCATTCTCCGTGCCGAGTCCGTAGGTGATCCACGAGCCCATGCTCGGCCGCGAGAAGGTCTGCTCGCCCGTGCAGATCTGCAGCGCGGCGCCGGTGTGGTTGATGTTGTCGGCCACCATCGAGCGGATCACGCAGACGTCGTCGATCCGGGAGGCCAGGCCGGGCAGGAGCTCGCTCACCTCGGTGCCCGACTGGCCGTGCCGGGCGAACTTCCACGGGCTGGCCAGCAGATTGCCCGTCTTCGTCCGCTGCAGCTTCGGCATCTCGAACGGGAGCGGCTTGCCGTCGTCGGCGGTCACGCGGGGCTTGGGGTCGAGGAGGTCGATGTGCGACGGGCCGCCGGGCATGTAGAGAAAGATCACCCGCTTCGCCCGCGGCGGATGGTGCGGCAGCACGGCCGGGCCGCGGCCGTCCGGCTGCGGCCGCACTCCGGCCGCATCGGTCGCCGCCGCCGCGCCACCCGCCAGCAGGTCGGCCAGGGCGACGAGGCCGAAGCCACCGCCGGCCATGGCGAGCAGGTCCCGCCGCGTGGGCGCACACTGCCACGACTCGTCGTGGCGATCGTTCGCAGGCCGCGTCATTCATCACCTCGGCATGATGCAGCGGGCTCGTCGCACCCGCTCATTCCACATGGAAAAACTCGTTGCCGCAGACGAGCACGTGGGCGAGGTCGGCCCACCGGGCAGTCGCGTCGTCAGGCGTCGCGGCCTGCGCGTCGGCCGCGACGAGCGACCGTGCCTGCTCGACCTCCTCGGGCCGTGGCGGCCTGCCCAGGACGATCCGCCACGCCCGAATGATCCGGCCGCGGTCGGCGGCGGCGGTCATGCCCGGCACCTCCCGGAAGAGCCGGGCCACGATGTCCCGCTCGATGCCCTGCACGAACTCGCTGTTGAGCAGGAAGAGCGCCTGCGGCGCGACCGTGCTCGGTGCGCGGGCCTCGACGGAGGCGTCGGGATTGGCGGCGTCGAAGAGCGTCGAAAAATTAGCCCGCTCCCAGCGGGTGGTCTGCACGTAGAGCGACCGGCGCGGCGCGGCGAGGTCGTAGGCCGCCGGGCCGCCCACGCCCGCCTCGCCGGCCGGCGCGGCCAGCCGCGCGGCCGCCACGAGCATCGCATCGCGGATCTCCTCGGCATCGAGCCGGCGCGGCGTGAACCGGGCCATCCAGCGGTTGTCGGCGTCGGCCTCGACCGTCGCCGCGTCGGCGCGGCTCGACTGCCGGTAGGTGGCCGAGAGCACGATCCTGCGGTGGAGCTTCTTGAGCGACCAGCCGTCGTCGATGAATGCCGCGGCCAGCCAGTCGAGCAGCGCGGGATGCGACGGCGGCTCGGAGAGCAGCCCGAAATTGCTCGGCGTCGTCACCAGCCCGCGGCCGAAGTGCCACTGCCAGACGCGGTTGACGATCACCCGCGGCGTGAGCGGGTTCTCCGGCGACGCCACCCAGGCGGCCAGTTCGCGACGGCCGCTCCCGTCGGAAATGGAGGGCTGCTCCACGCCCGCGAAGAACGCGGGCATCCGCCGCGGCACCACCGGGCCGAGCCGCGAGTAGCTGCCACGAACGTGGATCGGCACGTCCTGGATCGCGGGAAATAGCCCGCCCGGCACGCCCCGCTCCTGCACCGCGATCGCCCGCGGCGGCTTGGGCGGCACGAGCAACTCGAGCCGGTCCCGCTCGGCGACGAGCGCCACCCGCTCGGGATCGTCGGCGGCCGGCTTCGGCATCCGCTTGTCGAGCTCGGCGAGCTTCTTCGCGACGGCGGCCACCGCCGCAGCCGCCTCGTCGTGGGCCTTCACCGCGTCCGCGGGCACGAGCGGCACGCGGTTGAGGATCGAGGCGGCCCCCTTGGCGCCAAGCGCGGCGAGCGTCCGCGTGCTGTGGAAGATGCCGGCGAGGGCGTAGTAGTCGGCGGTCGAGACCGGATCGAACTTGTGGTCGTGGCAACGGGCACATCCGAGCGTGAGACCGAGGAAGGCCTTGCCGATCGTGTCGATCTGGTCGTCCACGATGTCGCCGACGAGCTTTTCCTTGTCGGCGTCGCCGTGGTCCCAGCTGCCGATCGAGAGGAACGTCGTGGCGGCGAGCCCCGCGGCGTCGATGCCCGGGGACGCCGTCGAGCCGTCCAAGTCGAGCGGCTCGGGCACGAGGTCGCCGGCGATCTGCCGAACGATGAACCGATCGAAGGGCAGATCGCGGTTGAACGCGGAGACGACCCAGTTGCGATACCGCCACGCCTCTGTGAGCTCGAAATCGGCGGTCGACCCATGGGAGGGCGGGCCCGCCTCGTAGGCGTCGGCATACCGGGCGACGTCGAGCCAGTGCCGCGCCTGCCGCTCGCCGTAGGCCGGCGATGCGAGCAGCCGGTCGACGACGCGGTCGTGGGCGGCGGACGAATCGTCGGCCAGGAAGACCGCGAGCTCGTCCTCGGTGGGCGGCAGGCCGGTGAGGTCGAACGTCACCCGCCGCAGCCACGTGCGGCGATCGGCCTCGGCGGCCGGAGCGAGTCCATGGTCGAGCATCCCCGCGAGCACGAACCGGTCGATGTCGTTTCGCGGCCACTCCGCGAGGCTCGTCGCATCGCCGGCAGCGTCTGGCGGCTTCGGCCGCGCGAGCGGCTGGAAGGCCCACCAGCCACGGTGTTTGGCCGTCGGCTCGAAGGCCCGCACCGGCCCCGGCTCGGTCGTCGTAGCGATCGGCGCGGCCGGCATCGCGGCCCCGGAGGAGACCCACTCCCGGACAGCGGCGATCTCGGAGTCTGACAGCCTGCCCTCGGGCGGCATCTGGATGTCGCCGAGGTATTCGATCGCCTGCACGAGCAGGCTGTCGTTCGGCTTGCCGGGCACGACGGCCGGTCCCGAGTCGCCCCCCGCCATCATCGCCTCGCGGCTGGTCAGCCGCAGCCCCGCCTCGACGGTGTCGACGCCGTGGCACTTCGCGCAGCGTTCGACGAGCAGCGGCCGGATCTTCTTCTCGAAGAGCTCCGTCTGGGCGGCCGTGATCGGGCCGGCCTCAGCCGCCGCGACGGCCCTGCACGCGGCCACGGCCAGGATGAAGCCCAACGCGAGGGCCAGCCTCACGCCGAGGAACGCCAACTGCTGCGGTCGCCTTCGTGCGGAGTGCGTCATGGCGGCCATCGAATACGACCCCGGCA
>JBIJCD010000334.1:0-4370 GCA_044344895.1 Pirellulales bacterium
GCGGAGCTCGAGGCCCGCGTGCAGGAGCCGTCGCCGCGGTTCCAGGCGAGCGACCTCGATGCCAAGGCCGTCGCCGCCGCCCGGGCCTGCGCCGAGGCCGCCGGTGTCGCCAGCAGCATCACGATCGAGCAGAAGCACTTCGAGGAGGTGCGGCCCGCGTCCGACGCGGGCGGGCTCGTGGTCACCAATCCGCCCTACGGCGAGCGGCTGCCGCTGCCGCGGGCCGCGGCCTTTTACAGGCGGTTCGGCGATTGGCTCGTGCAGCACTGCGGCGGCTGGCGGGCCGCCATCCTCGCCGCCGACACGCCCGCGGCCGGCCAACTCGGCCTCCGGCCGGCGCATCGCGTGCCGCTGGCCAACGGCCCGATCGCCTGCCGGCTGCTGGAGGTGGAGATCAGACGGCGCGAATTCAAAGCGGGAGGCACAGGCACTCCCGACGCTGAGCGACGGGATCGGTGTGAGGATGCTGAGCGTGTGGCGATCGTGCCACAGCGAAGCAACTCATACCGGCCCGTCGACAATCCGGCCGGCTTCGTGGCGCCCATGTCTGCCGGCCGTGCGGGCACGCGCACGACAGCCGACCAGATCGGCGACTTCCGCCGCCGGCTCGCCAAGCGATTCAAGCATCTCTCCAAGTGGGCCCGCCGGCAGGGGATCGAGGCCTTCCGCGTCTACGACCGCGACATCCCCGAAATCCCGCTCGTCATCGACTGGTATGCCGGCTGGCTGCACGCCGCGGAGTACGAGCGGCCGCACGAACGCACCGACGTCGAGCACGAGGTGTGGCTCGACCGCATGATCGAGGCGGCGGCGCTCGAACTGGGCGTGCCTCCGGAGCGGACGTTCCTCAAGATGCGCCGGCGGCAGCGGGATGGCGGGCAGTACGAGAAGGTCGACCAGCGGCAGGCCGTGCTGACCGTGCAGGAGGGGGGGCTGTCGTTCGAAGTCAACCTCTCCGACTACCTCGACACCGGATTGTTCCTCGACCACCGGCAGACGCGGGCGATGGTCCGCGCGGAGTCGGCGGGGAGGCGGATGCTCAACCTGTTCTGCTACACCGGCAGCTTCTCGGTCTACGCGGCCGCCGGCGGGGCGGGGGAGACGGTGAGCGTCGATCTCTCCAACACCTATCTCGAGTGGACGCGGACCAACCTCTCGCGGAACGGCTTCAAGGACGCGGGCCGCCATCGCATCGTGCGGGACGAGGCCCGGGCGTTCCTGGAGCACCGGGCGCGGCGGGGCGAGGCGGCATTCGACCTGGCCGTGGTCGATCCCCCCACCTACTCGCGGTCGGCCAGGAGCGAGTCGCCCTGGGACGTCCAGCAGGATCATGCGGGATTGCTCGAACTGCTTGCGAACACCATGACACCGGGCGGCATCGTCTACTTCTCGACCAACTTCCGCCGGTTTCACCTCGACGTCGCGCGGGTCGAGCCGCGCTACTCGCTCCGCGAGATCACGGCCCGCACCATCCCGGAAGACTTCAGGAACGAGCGGATCCATCGGGCCTGGCGGCTGGTGAGGCGCTGACGCGCCGACGCGGGCTGCTGATTTGACCGGCGCTCGCCGCGCGTCCTACATTCACGCCCATGACGCGCATGAATGGATTCGCCGGCGGGCCGTCGCTGCCCTGGATCGTCTGGATGCTGCCGGCTCTGTGCCTGCTGCCGGCCGGCTGCCGGCCGGCCGATCCGTCGCTCGTCACGATCGTCTCCAGCCTGCCGCGGACTGGCAGCGCGAAGCAGCAGTCCGACACGATCGTCCGGGGGATCCGCATGGCGATCGACGAGGCCGGCGGCCGGGTCGGGCCCTTCCGCGTGGAGTACCTCGATCTCGACGACTCGACCGCCGCGGCGGGACAATGGACGAGCGAGGCGGAGGCGGCCAACGCCCGCCGCGCCCTGCAGGATCCCGACGTGGTCGCCTACATCGGCACGTTCAACTCCGGCGCGGCCAAGGTGTCGATGCCGATCCTCAACCTCGGCGACCTGCTGATGGTGTCGCCGGCCAACACGGCGGTCGGTCTCACCAAGCCGGGGCTGGGCGCGCCGGGCGAGCCGGGCGTCTACCGGCCCACGGGCCGTCTCAACTACACGCGGGTCGTGCCGGCTGACGACCTGCAGGGGCCGCTGTCGGCCGACTGGGCCAAGCGGCGCGGCGTGAAGACCGCCTACATCCTCGACGACAACGAGGTGTACGGGAAGGGGATCGCCGACCTGTTCGACGAGCGCTGCCGCGAGATCGGCATCGAGGTGCTCGGGCATGATTCGATCGACGCCAAGGCACAGGAGTTCAAGTCGCTGATGGCGAGCATCAAGGCGGCGAAGCCCGACCTGGTCTATTTCGGCGGCACGACGCAGAGCAAGGGCGGGCAGCTGGCGAAGGACATGGCCAGCGCCGGGATCGCCGCGATCCTGATGGTGCCCGACGGCTGCCGCGAGCAGGTGTTCATCGACTCGGCCGGAGCGGCGAACCTCGAGGGCAGGTGCTTCGTCACCTTCGGCGGCCTGCCTCCCGACAAGCTGACCGGCAAGGGGAAAGAGTTCGTGGAACGCTACCGCGCACAGCACCACGAGACGCCCGAGGCCTACGCCGTCTACGGCTACGAGGCGGCCCGGGTGGCGCTCGAGGCGATCCGCCGCGCCGGCACGAAGGACCGGCGGGCGATCGCCGACGCCGCCCTCGCGATCCGCGATTTCGACGGCGCGCTCGGCCGTTGGGGGTTCGACGAGAATGGCGACACCACCATGCAGACGCTCACCGTCAGCGTCGTGAAAAACGGCCGGTTCGAGTTCGAGGAGGTCATCGACGCGAGCATCGCCGGCGAGGTGGGGGCGGGGACCCCGCCGCCCTGACCGCAGTCCGGCGCTGCACCGCCGGCACCGACCCGGTACAACCACGTCGTCCCGGCCGCCACGCTTTCCCGGAATGCCGACCGTGTCCGTGCAATTCTTCCTCCAGCAGTGCCTGATCGGGCTGACAAACGGGGCGCTCGTCGCGCTGGTGGCCCTCGGCTACACGATGGTCTACGGCATCATCGGCTTGATCAACTTCGCCCACGGCGACCTGATCATGCTCGGGGCCTGCCTGGCGCTGTCGCTGGTGACGGCGCTCGGGCTGGTCGCCGCCGGGCCGGCCTCGACCTGGCTGGGAGTGGTGTTCCTGGTGGCGGCCTGCGGGCTGTTCTGCGGCACGCTGAACGTCTGCGTCGACCGGATCGTGTACAAGCCGCTGCGGACCGCTCCGAAACTCGCGCCGCTCGTCTCGGCCATCGGCGTGTCGTTCATCTTCATGAATGTCGGCCTGTTCTGGATCGGTCCGTCCGACCGGTCGTTTCCCGAGCTCCTTCCCTCCGCCAATCTCCTGCCCGGCGAGGGGCTGCAGTTCACCTGGAAGGACCTGCTCGTGCTGGTCGTCGTGGTGCCGCTGATGGCCGCGCTATCGCTCTTGGTGCGGACGACGCGGCTGGGGCGGGCAATGCGGGCGGTGTCGCAGGACCCGACCGCCGCGGCGCTCGTCGGTGTGGACGTCGACCGCGTGATCGCGGCGACGTTCTTCATCGGCGGGGCGTTGGGGGGCGCGGC
This sequence comes from Pirellulales bacterium, assembly GCA_044344895.1. Lineage (GTDB taxonomy): Bacteria > Planctomycetota > Planctomycetia > Pirellulales > UBA1268 > CAMCQY01. Next base: position 3,585 of record JBIJCD010000334.1, read on the forward strand.
GAGCGTGATCTACGGACTCTACATCAACACCATCGGCTTCCAGATGGGGTTCCAGAACGGCCTCTACGCCTTCACGGCCGCGGTGCTCGGCGGCATCGGCAGCATCCCCGGGGCGGTCGTGGGCGGCCTGGTGATCGGCCTGGTGCGGTCGCTGTCGAGCGCCTACGTCGGCGAGCGGTGGACCGGGGCGATCGTGTTCGCGATCCTGATCGTGATCCTCGTGTTCCGGCCCGAAGGTCTGCTCGGCCGCCGGACGAAGGAGAAGGTGTGAGCGACAACCGGGAGCCGACTACCGAAAGCCGACAGGGCCGCGCGGGGCGGAGGAGGGTGTCCGCCGCCGGCGAGGCGGCCGGGTGGGAATCGCTGGCCGCGTTTCTGCGGGAGCGTTGGGAGTTCGTCACGCTGGCGGTGCTGGCGGCCGCGCCGCTGTTCATCCCGGCGCTCGGCGGCGCGCTTGGCGGCCAGGTGACCACGCTCTTCATCTACTGCATCCTGGCGCTGGGGCTCAACGTGATGGTGGGCTACACCGGTCTCGTGCACCTGGGCATCGCCGCCTTTTTCGGCATCGGGGCCTACCTGCTCGCGATCCTCACCGTGCCGATGTACCCGTTTCAAATCGGCTTCCTCGCCGCCACCGTGATCAGCGTGCTGGCGGCTGCCGGCATCGGCCTGGCCCTCGGTGCGCCCACACTCCGGCTCCGCGGCGACTACCTGGCCATCGTCACGCTCGGTTTCGGCGAGGTGGTCAAGGTGACGCTTCGCAATCTCGAGCAGATCACCGGCGGC
>JBIJCD010000277.1:0-5308 GCA_044344895.1 Pirellulales bacterium
AGCTCTTTCCCGGCAACATTCAGGGGGGCAGCGACACTCCGGCCGGCTGGTCGAGCGGCCTCTCCATCGACCAGGAGATCAAGAACCACCTGCAGTCGCAGCCCACGACGAAAACCCGGTTCGGCTCGCTCGAGTTCGGCGTACTCGTCCCCAACCGTGCCGACACATGGACGCGGATGGTCTACACCGGTCCCAACAAGCCGGTGACTCCGGTGGACGACCCCTACCAGATGTTTCACAAGCTCTACGGCCAGCTCAAGGACCGGGAGAGCATGAAAAGTGTGCTCGACGAGCTGCACGAGGACCTAGCGACGGTCGCAAAGTCTCTGCCGACCGAGGACCGCCGCATCTTGGAGGAGCACGCGGCGCTGGTCCGCACCTTCGAGAAGGAGCTGTCGAGCCACCATGCGGAGGTCAAGCACGCCGTGCCGGTGCTGGAGCAGGGCATCGTCGAACAGAACGACCACATGCCGAAGATCAGCCGCATGCAGACGGAGCTGGTCGTGGCCTCGCTGGCCGCCGACTTCACGCGGGTCGCCACGCTGCAATACACCAATTCCGTCGGCCAGGCCCACATGAAGTGGATCGGCGTGGAGGAAGGGCAGCACGATCTGTCGCACGAGCCCAATTCCAACGAGTCTGCCCAGGAGAAGCTGACGAAGATCAACGCCTGGTACGCCGGCGAGATCGCGCACCTGGCGAAGCGGCTGGCCGAAACGCCGGAGCCGGGCGGCGACGGCTCGCTGCTCGACCACACGACGATCCTCTGGACCAACGAGCTCGGCGAGGGCAATTCGCACTCGCTCGACGACATCCCCTGGCTCATGGTGGGCAAGGGCCTCGGGTTCACGATGGGCCGGGCGGTCGACTTCAAGGGCGTGCCGCACAACCGGCTGCACCTTTCCCTGGCCCACGCCATGGGGCACACGGGCCTGGCCCGGTTCGGCAACCCCGACTATTGCGGCGACGGCCCGCTGACCGGGCTCGTCTGAGACTGCCCGCGGCCGCCGCCGGTTTTTTCGCAGCATCGATTTTCGCGCATAATCACGGCTCCTCGATGGAGACCGTCGATGCGTTTCAACCGCTTCTGGAAACTCGTTGTCGGCACCGCGGTCGTGGCCGCGGGCCTGCAGGCGACGGCGGCCCCCACGGGCAATCCCGCCTTCACCGATCCGGCCCAGGCCGATGCCGACTTCGCCTTCCAGGGTGAATACGCCGGCACGCTCGAGATCGACGGCCGGCCGACGCCGGTGGGCGTGCAGGTGATCGCCCGCGGCGACGGAAAGTTCGACTTCGTGGCCTATCCGGGCGGCCTGCCCGGCGAAGGCTGGCACCCGCCGGAGAAGATCGCCGGTAGTGGCATCCGCGAGGGCGAGGCAACTTTAGCCACCGTGAAGCTCGAGGCGGTCGACAAGGATGGCGTCACCCGCCGGGGCCGGATCCAGGACGGCGGGCTCGCCGTGCTCTCCGATGGCGGGAGCGAGGTCGGCACGCTGGCGAAGGTCGGCCGCACGAGCCCGACGCTCGGCCAGCAGCCTCCGGCGGGAGCCATCGTGCTCTTCGCGGGCGGCGCCGACACCGACACCTCGCGGCTCGTCGACGGCCGGGTCTCTCCAGACGGCCTCCTCATGGAGGGCGTGACGACGAAGGATGAGTTCGGCGACGCCCGCTGGCACATCGAGTTTCGCCTGCCCTACCAGCCGAAGGACCGCGGGCAGTTGCGGGGCAACAGCGGCGCCTACCTACAGGGCTGCTACGAGGTGCAGATGCTCGACAGCTTCGGCCTCGACGGAAAGGACAACGAGTGCGGCGGGATCTACAAGGCTGCCGCGCCGCGGATGAACGCCTGCCTGCCACCGCTCGCCTGGCAAACCTATGACATCGACTTCACCGCGCCGCGATTCGACGGCGACAAGAAGGTGGCCAACGCCCGGATGACCGTCCGCCACAACGGCATCCTGATCCACGACGACCAGGAGATCCCCACGTTCACACCGGGCGGGCCGCGGAAGCAGGAAGCGCCCCGGGGACCGCTCTTCCTGCAGAACCACGGCAACCCCGTCCGCTACCGCAACGTCTGGGTGCTCCCGAAGTCGTGAGCCGCGCCATGCCCGCTGCCGCCGGCACGGCCGCGACGCGGTGCACCTGCACCGCGTGTCCCCTGCTCTGCGACGACATCTCGCTCTCCTCGGCCGGTGCAGACCGGGCCTGCGACGTGGGCCGCGCGGCCTTCGCCGCCGCGCTGGCGAGCCCGGCGGCGACAGCCGCAACGCCCGCCCAGAATGACGCCATCGCGCGGGCCGCGGCGATCCTGACTGCGGCCCGCCGCGTGCTCGTCACGGGCCTGGCCGACGCCACGCTCGAGGCGATCGTCGCCGCCTGCGACCTGGCCGAGACGCTGGCCGCGGCCGTCGACGCCGGCCAGGCCGACCTCGCCGCGGCGTCGGGGCCGACCGCCGCACGGGCAGGTGGCGTGACCGCCGACTGGGAGGAACTTCGCGACCGGGCCGATCTCGTGATCTTCTGGGGCTGCGATCCCGGGCCGTCGCATCCGCGGTTCGTGGAACGATTCGTCTCGCCGCCGCTGGCGGACGGCCGGCAGCGGCGGACGCTCGCCGTGGGCCGGGCGGCCGTCATGCCCGCGACGCCGCAGCATCGCCACCTGAGGCTGGACGAGGAGCGGGGCGTGGAGGCGGCCCGCTGCCTGCAGCTCGTGCTGGCCGGCGCCGATCCGCCCCCCTCCGTCGACGCGTCGCTCGCCACCGCCTGCGGCACGCTGGCGGAGGCGATCCGGTCGGCGAACTGCGTGGCCTTCGTCACCGCCGCCGCCGGGCCGGTCGGCCTCGAGGGCTGGAGCATCGCGCAGCTCGTCCGCGGGATCGCGCATCGCGTGCCGGCCTTCGAGCTGCCGCTGTGCGGATCGGGATCCAATGCCGCCGGGGCGGCCGCCGTGTGCACCTGGCGGTACGGTGCCGCTGGGGGCATCGACCGCGCCGACCGCTCCGGCAGCCGGTACCTCCCGGGCGAGGCCACCGCGGAGCGGCTCGTCTCCCGGGGCGAGGTGGATGCCGTCCTCGCCGTGGGGCGGCTGGGCGACGGCCTCGCAGCCGCGGTCGCGGCCGCCGGACCGCAGCTGTCGGTCGTGCGGATCGTGTCCGCGGGCGATCCGCGGCAGCCCGGCACTGCGGACCGAACGATCGATCTCCGCTGCGCCGATCCGCTCCTCACCGCCGGCACGCTGCTCCGCGGCGACGGCCGCCGGGTCGCGGTCGTGCCGCCCTGCGGCTCTGCCCTGCCATCGCGGTGCGACCTGATCGCCGCGGTGCACGACGCGGTGGCTCGCGGGCTGGTGCCATCAGCCGGAGGCCGGCCATGAGCCGCAGGCAGCAGGGCGACGCGGATGGCGGCGGCCCGCGCCGGTTCGTCCTCGCCGGAGGCACGATCCACGATCCGACACATGGCCGGGACGGCGTCGTCGCCGACATCTGGGTGGAGGACGGCCGGATCGTCGACCGCCCCGCCGCTCCGCAGGGCTTCGTGCGGATCGACGCGACTGGCCGCGTCGTCATGCCCGGCGGTGTCGATCTCCACAGCCACGTCGCCGGCCCGAAGGTGAACGCTGGCCGACGGATCGCGCCGCAGCTCGCCCGCAGCTCTCCCGCCGCGGTGCCCACGATCCACGCGACCGGTGGGCTCTACGCGGCCCTGGGCTACACGACCGTCTTCGACGCGGCGATCGCGACCAGTGCGGCCAAGATTGCCCACCTCGAACTCGCCGACCTGCCGATCCTCGACAAGGGCATCTACCTGCTGGCCGCCGACGACGCCGACCTGCTCGCGGCGCTCGATCGCGACGACGCATCCGCGGTGCCGCGGCTGGTGGCGGCGGCGATGCGGGACGGGCGGGGCTGGGCCGTGAAGGTCGCCAATCCCGGCGGACCGGCGTTCTGGAAGCGGGGCCGTCGCGGCGATCACCGCGACCTCGACACGCCGCTCCCCGGACTGTCGCTCACCGGCCGGACGCTGCTCGCACGGCTCGCCCGCGGCGTGCAGGCGGCCGGCCTGCCGCACCCGCTCCACGTCCACACGGCCAACCTCGGGCTGCCGGGCAACTGGCGGACGCTCCTGGAGACGATGCGGACGCTCGACGGCATTCCGGCGCACCTCGCACACGTCCAGTTCCACAGCTATTCCGGGGGCGACCTCGACGAGGGCTCGTTCGGCTCGGGCGTCGCGCCGCTCGTGGAGCACTTCGACGCGCACCCCGGCCTCACACTCGACGTCGGTCAGGTGCTCTTCGGCGACACCGTGGCGATGACGGGCGACTCCGCGGCGGCCGAGCACCTCGCCCATGCCACCGGCGTGCCCTGGGTGTCGCACGATCTGCACCTGGAGGGCGGCTGCGGCGTGCTGCCGATCAGCTACCGCGAGAAGAGCCTGATCCACGCCTGGCAGTGGGCGATCGGTCTGGAGTGGTTCCTCACGGTCGCCGACCCCTGGCGGCTCGTGCTCTCGACCGACCATCCCAACGGCGCGCACTTCCTCGCCTACCCGCTCCTGATGAAGCTCCTGGGAGACGAGGCCTTCCGCCGCGAGGCCCTGGCGCGGATCCATCCCGCCGTGCGAAAGCGCAGCCCGCTGGCCGGGATCACGCGCGAGTATTCGCTCCAGGAGCTGTGCATCGTGACGCGGGCCGCCCCCGCCAGGATCGCCGGGCTGGCGGCGAAGGGCCATCTCGGCGTCGGCGCCGACGCCGACATCACCGTCTACCGGCCCGACCGGGACCTGGCACGGATGTTTTCCATGCCGGCGCAGGTCTTCAAGGCAGGCGTGCTCGTCGCGGAGGACGGCGAAGTGCGCTCGCTGCCCGCGGGCCGCACGCTCGTCGCGCCGTCGGCAGGCTGACGAAGCCGTTCGCGTCAGCCGGCCACCGCGACCACGAGTTCGGCGGCCGTCCGCTCGGCGGGAAACGCCGCCGCGGTCCGGGCCCGCGCGGCCGCGGCATATCGGGCGGCCAGGGCCTCGTCCTCGAGGATGCCCAGCACCCGCCGCGGAAACTCGCTCTCGGGGTCGGCCGGTACGATCCGTCCCGTCTCGCCATCGACGATGCACTGCCGGGCGGATGCGGTGTCGACGGCCACTGCCGGGATGCCGAGTGACTGACCGTCGAGGATCGCGCCACCGCAGTCGACCTCGCCCGACTGCCAGACGATGGCCACCTGACGGAGCAGGTCGGGCAGGCAGTCGAGGTGGGGCACGAGGTGCAACCGGTCGGTCACCTGCTGCATGCGGGCCCGCCGCAGCAGCA
>JBIJCD010000018.1:0-18290 GCA_044344895.1 Pirellulales bacterium
CCGCATCTGCCGCAGGATCTCCTCGAGTTCGGCACGGGCGGTCTCGAGCTCCTCGATCGCCTTCTCCTGCTCTTCCCGCGCCTGCCGGCGATTGGCGGCGTCGAGCCGCTGCTGCGCCTGACGCATCCGCTGCTCGGCCTCGGCCAGCCGCTTCTTCGCCCGGCGGGCCCGCGACGACTCGTCATCGCCATCATCCCGCCCGGCGTCCTCTGACTGGGGGCCTTCCTCCGGCGACTGGCCGTCCGACTCCGAACCCTCGTCACCAGCGGCCTTCCCACCCGACTTGCCGCCCGACTGCTGCTTGTCTCCGCGGTCGCCCTCCTTTCCGCCCGGGGCATCCTGACCGCCCTTGGACCCTTTGGCGTCACCCTGCGACCGGTCGCCGTCGGCTTCCGTCGGCGCGGCCTCCTCCGGTGGCTTGCCCTCACCCCGTTGCTTGTCTCCCTCGCCCGGCGTCACTTCGTCGGAAGGCTGCGCTTTCCCCCCCTCGGCGTCCGCCTTCCGGTCCGTCCCCTCCTCGCCTTCACCGGCGGCCTCCTTCGGCTCCATCCGCTTGGCGAAGCTGCCGATGTCGCCCGCGAGCCCACGCGTCTCCTCCGCCAGTGCCGCCTGCCGCTCGGCGAGCTGCGGCTCGCGTGCGCCCCCCTCGGTCGCTCCCTCGACGTCCCGCTGTCGTGCGATCAGCTTCGACAGCCGGCCGACGAACTGCTTTACCTCCTCCTTGGCGCTGGCCAGTCGTTTGTCGCTGTCGCCTGACTCCAGCAGCGTGAGCAGCTCCCGCAATTTCTCCAACGCGGTCGCCTGCGTCGCCCCGGCCTTGAGCAACTGCCCCTTCTCGAGGAGCTCCACGATCGTGTCGAGTCGTTCACCCAGTTCGGCGTCGCGGGCCTGGGCGAACACGCTTCGCAGCAACGCCGCCCGCCGGGGATCGCTCGGCGCCAGCAGGTCGGCGAGCCGCAGGAACGTCTTCTCGAGATCGCGAAACTGCTGCGCAACCTCCTGCTCCCGCGCGGCCAGGCCGCCGCCGGAAGCCGGTGGAGAGGCGGGGTCGGCCGCGGCCAGCGGCCCACCCGACAGGGCTGCGGTCGCCAGCGCCGCCGCCAGCAGCCCGACGGCAATGCGGCACGTCGCTGCCGTGCGGCATGCGGCCGCAGCGATCCGCCCGATTCGATGGACGTGTCTCATGGCCGCTCCAACGCCTCGCGGGCCCGCCGCTTCTGCTGTTCGAGCGTCTCGGCCCGGATCTGTTCCTGCGTGCGGATCATGCCGCGCAGCAGCTCGAGCACCTCGTTGAACGACTCGAGCTCCATCATCTTATCCAGGACAGCCCGCATCCGGGCCAGCACCTCGTCGCTCCGCCGCAGGAGGCCCTCGCGGGCCGGCGCGCCCCGGCAGGCGGCCGCCAGCGCCGGGATGTCCTGGACCGACAGCGCCGCCAGTGGCCCGGCGATCTGAGTGATGAGGCGGGTCTCCAGCTCCGGCGAGAGCAACTGATTGTTGTCGAATTCGTGACGGATGCCGCGAAACGCCTCTGCCAACTCGGCCGTCTCGCCGGCGGCGCGGGACGCCGCCTCGCCCAGGCCGGCGGCCGCGGAGCGGCCCTCGTCACCCGGCTGGGCGTCGTCGCCGGCGGCGAGACGGTCGCGGGCCTGCGTGAGGTCGGCGATGCAGCTCTCGTAGCGGCGGCGGAGGATGATCTCGCGGGCCTCGAGCATTGCCACCAGCGCCTCCGGCGCGACCACGTCGAGCGACCAGGGAACGCTCGCGCCGACGTTCGGGCCGCCGGCGAGCGTGCAGGTGTCACGGGCGGTCACCGCCACCTCCAGCTTCTGTCCAGGGGCCAGCCCGAGCGGCTCGAGCTGTACCGTTTCGGGCGTTTCGGGCGGCAGCTCGACCTGGGCGTCACCGGCCCGGACCCGCGGAATCGGCAGCGTCGTCTCGGCGCCGGCGGCTCCTTTGATCACCACCGCGGCCGCGCCGAGCCCGTGGTCGTCGGCGATCGTGCCGACCAGGGGCACGCGGGCCCGGGGCGTGACGGCTATCGACACCCCGAAGAGCCGGAGCGACACCTCGGGGGCTTCGTCGGCGACCGCAGATATCACGAACGTCACTGGCTCGCGGTTCACCAAGCCGTCGGCGTCGGTGAAGCCCACGACGATGGCTCGGTCGGCGTCGAGCGCGGCGATCCGGCCCGTGATGACGCGGTCGCCGGCGGCCCCCGTTGGCGGCACGGCCGCCAGCAGTTCCTCGGCCCGCGCCGCCGCGCCGCTCGCGGCCGGCCCGGCATCCGTGGCGGTCATCCGCGCCGCGGACAGGGGCTTCGTGGAGGTGCAGGCGATCTCGACGGACGCGCCTCGCGGAATCTGCACGATCCGCGCCGGCGGCAACACCCGCGTGCCGCCCCCGAGATAGTCGGGCAGCGTCGCCGTGACGACGAGCTTCTCCAGGGCTGGCGGCTCGAGCACCTCCAGCCGCAGGTTGCGCAGCCTCGCGTCACCGCCGCGAACCTCGAGTTCGAGGCTCTCGCCCACGCTCTTGAGCACGTGACCGAACACCTGCCCGCCCTCCGTGACGCCGCCACGGGTGCCCATCCGGTCGGTGCGCCAACTTCCGCCGAACCCGCCTGCCGCTCCGCGGCTGCGGGCGCCGTCGGGTGCGCCACGCCAGCGCAGGTCGACCAGGTCGGGCAGGCTGCCGTCCTCGGCACGTACGTTCACGACCACGTCCACGTCGCTGCCGCGGGCCACCTTCCGCACGCCGCCCGGAAAATCTTCGATCTCCATCTGCACCCGCCGCGGCCAGGAATCGTCACCCAGCAGCGGCAGGCGGCGCACCCACAAGCCCGCGATCGCAGGACGCGCGAACGCCAGCGTCACGATGCTCGCCGCCGCCAGGGCCGCCGCCAGTGCCAGCATGATCAGCTCGCGCCGACGGAAGATGCGGTCGGTCCGCACCAGGCCGAGGTGCGCCGTCGCCTCTGTCGTCGTGCGGGCCAGCAGCTCGGCGTCGACGTCGGCGGCGGGCTCGTCGGCGAGTTCGATCGCCGTCGACAGGCTGTCGCGAAACGCCGGGTGCGTCCGCTCGACCACGACGGCCAGGCTCGCATCGCCGAGCCCCGTGGCCAGCCGCGACCAGAGCTTGCGCTGCAGAAGGGCCGCGAGGCCAATCGCGGCGCAGGCCAGGATCGCGGCCCGCACCGCCTTGGGCGGCTCCACGGCCCAGTCGAGGAACAGCGATCCCCAGAAGAACGCGGTGACGGCGAGGCAGGCCAGCGCCAGCGATTCCACCCAGATCCAGCGTCGGGTCTGCCGCCGCAGGACGTCCAGCATCCGACGCAACGGCGCCACTGCGGCGGCGGTGGCGGCGGAGTCGGACGACAGCGGATCGATGACGGTCGACACTGGATCGGGTTCCGAAGCCTGGGCGGCAGGTCAGGCCAGCTTCATCAGCCGGCGGATGATCCATTCCAAACACAACAGCCCGGCGGCCACGCCGAGCAGGATACCGTTGAGCCGCCGCTTGAAGTCGGTGTCGGGGGAACCCGTCTCGTATTCGCGCCGCGACCGATCCTCGAGCCCCGCGGCGAGCTGCGCCGAGTCGTCGGCGTTCCAGCCCGGCGCGGCGAGGAAGCGGGCCTGGCCACCCGACAGCGCGGCAATCTGCTCCAGCATGCCGCGATCCAGTCGCGGCCGCTCCAGCTCGCGGTCGGGCAGGCGGGCCTGGATGCGACGGGACACCTTCTCCCCCTTGCCACCGCCGAGTTCGACGTCGATCCGCCACGGCCCCTCCCTCGAGACCACGAACGTGCCCTGCAGCGTCCCCGGACGGTCGCGTTCGGCCGCCAGGGGCACGGGTACCGCCACGTTGTCGGGACCGTAGACGCGGCAGTCCGGACGGGCGGCCTGGTCCCCCTCGGGCACGACGAGCCGCACCGTGACGTTGGCGCCCACGGCGAACCGGTCGCGGTCGACGAGCAGCCGCGCCCGCCGCGACCCGCGCAACAGCCGCCCCTGCGACACGTGCCGCACCAACTGCGTCACGAACCGCTCGTGCAAGGCGTCGTCGAGCGATCGCAGCCGCCACATCTCGCCGCTGCCCATGAAGAACACGTTGCCCGATCCGTAGAACTGCCCCGCGAAGTAGACCGGGCTGGTCTCCGGGCTGCCCGCGCCGCCCGGCCGCGCCACCCGTGCATAGACCGTGGCGCCGGGCTTCGGCCCGCCGGAATCGAAGCAGGAGAACACCCCCTTGAACTCGCTCCAGATCGTCTGGCTGGCGATGCGGCTCGAGGCCAGCCAGAGAAACTCGGCGTCGAGACCGTCGCGGGCGAAGACGAGCGGCATCGGCTCCTCGACGCCGGCGGGGTCGTCGGCGATCAGCCGGCCCGAGCGCCGCAGTTCCACCGGATGCAGATTGCGGATGACCGCCGTCTGCGGATCGGAGAGCCAGGCATCCATGAAGATCCCACCGGCGACCATCACGAGCCCGCCCGATTCCCGCGACACCCAGCTCTCGAGCCGGGACTGCGCCGCGGCATCGAGTCGGCGCCAGTCGTAGTCGAAGGCCACCACCACGTCGTACTCGCCCAGCTCCTCGGCCGAGGCGGGAAACGACGGCAGGATCCGCCGGGCATCCTGCGAGCCCCCCTTCCCCGCCGTGCCCAGCAGCACGTCGACGGCGAAGCTCTTGTCGCGCTCGAGGATGTTGCGCATGAACTGGTATTCGCGGCTCGGCCCGCCCGCCATGAGCAAGACCTGCGTGACGCGATCGACGACCTCCACTTCGGCGACCTGCCTGTCATCGGCCGGGGTGCGGTCGGCTGGCGGCGGCACGACGCGGACCACGAGGTCGCGCCGACCCGGCGCGTTCAGGCCCGGCACGTCGAACCGCACGCCCACCATCTCGCCGCCGGCTCCGAGCACGGCCTCGGCCGTGTCGATGACGCGGCCTGCGGCAGCGGCGGGGTCACGGTCGTTGCCGGCCTCGTCGGCCTGCAGTTCCACGAGCTCCACCCGCACCGTTTGTCCGGCCAGTCCCTGCGACTGCAGGTAGGCGGTCACGGCGAAGCGGTCGCCGGGAAACACCCGCGACGGCACGAGCACGTCGGCGACCCGCACGTTGGCCGGCAGCCGGTCCGACCCGATCCCCAGCGGAAACACCGGCACGCCAGCCTTGCCGAGGGCGGCGACCGCGGCCGCCGGGTCGATCCCGGCGTTGTTGCCGCCATCGGTCAGCACGATGACGCCGGCGAGCGAGCCGGCCGGCTCCTGGTCGAGCACCCGCGCCAGCGCTTCGCCGAGCCGGGTCTCGAAGCCGCGGGCCGTCAGCCGCTCGGCCCAGTCATCCGTTGAGGCCGCGTTCCCCTCGTCGGCCACCGGACTCGCCGGACGTGCGGCCGCCCGCTCCGCGTCGGTCAGGCTCGCCCGCTCGCCGGCGGCCGCCGTCGCCGCGGCCGTCTCGGCACCGGCCACGGTCGGCAACACCGCGAGCGGCTCCGCGTCGGCGTCGAAACGCCATACCGACACCTCGTGCCGCGGGGCAAGCGCCGCCAGCAGACCGCCTTCGCGGAGCACGCCGATGGCCCGCTCCGCGCGGGTCGCGGCCGGGGTGTCTGCGACGGCGGCTCCGGCTGCCGCGGTGGGGGCGACGGCCTCGTCGCGGAGCGTCATGCTGGCGCTGGAATCGACCAGCACCGCCACCCGGGAAGGAAATACGATCTCGTGCTCGGCCGTCCGCTCGAAATCGAGGTAGGCCGCCACGAGCGCCGCCACGGCGCCCAGCCTGAGGGCCGCCAGCACCGCCCCGACGCCAGTGGGCAGTTCGGCCGCGTCGCGGCGGTACATCCAGACGATGAACGCCGCGAGCGCCGCCACGGCCACCACCAGCGCCGGCATCTGCCACCACTGTGAAAAGCCATCCATGAGCCCGCTGGTGATGCGGTGCTGCACGCTCTCCGTGGAGGCGAGCAGGCAGCAGGTGATGGCCGGAAGGGCTGTCATGGCGACGTGGGGGGAAGCGTCAGGTGGCGGATCGACCGCGGCTGAACGGGTGGTAGCTGGCGGAAAACGCCAGCAGCTGCTCGCCGACGAGGATGGCGGCGAGGAGGTAGAGCAGCGGCTTGGCCAACGGCACGCCGGCGACCGCCGTCGTGTCGGGCTGGAGCGATTCGGCAGAGTCGTACTTGTAGGCCACGCCCGACAGGGCGCGGTCGAGCCGATCGCGGCCCAGGCACTCGATCTGCCCTTCGTCGGCCGCGACGTTGACGGCGAAGAGCCGTTCCCGCTCCGTGCCGTCGAGCCGCCGCCAGCGGGCCGCATAGCTGCCCGCCGCCGTCGTGGCGGCAAGCGATGCCTCGACGGGCCCGGCCTGCGCGACGGAGGCGGTCTGGTGCACCACGGCCCCATCCGGCGGCACCGAGAAGTCGACCTCGATCTCGTCGACCGCCGGATCGAGCCGCACGGTGATCGGATCACCGACCTCGAGCGAATCCGCGCGACGCCTGCTCCGGGCCAGGTGACTCTCGAGTTCGAGCATCACCACCACCCAGCTGGGATTGCCCCGGGCCCAGTTGTTCCAAGTGGGCGCCGCGGTCGAGAGCACGGCCACGACGAGGCCATCGCCGAAGGGCCGCTCGACCATCAGCGCGCCGCCTGTCCGCAGCGACAGCAGCCGGCGCAAGCCCGGGGCCCGCTCGGGATCGAAGCCGCGTTCCACCGCCATGTACCGCTCGATCCGCACCGCGTCGAGCAGCGGATTGCGCTGGCCGGAGAGCACGGTCACCACGGGATGCTCCTCCACGACGACGTCGGGCACGGCCGCGGCCTGGTCTTCAAGCAGGTCGACCGCGCCGGCCAGCGGCAGCGGGAAGATGCCGTCGCCGCCCCGATGGAGCGCCCGGTTGACGAAATCGGGCTTCGTCCTCGGCCCCGCGAAGAACACCACGCCGCCGCCGCCGCGGGCAAAGGCCTCGAGCGCGGCGATCTCCGGCGGGTCGAGCCGCTCCACGTCCAGCACCCAGATGCACGCGAACGACTCAAGGTCGAGCGTGGCGAGGCTGCGCGGCGGCTCGATCCGCGGCCGCAGTCCCGTCGGCGCGCCGCCCCCCGGCGCCAGGGCCGCGGCGGCGTAGAAAGCGTCACCCGTGCGTCCCCCGCCGCGTGGGTCACCGTCGATGACGAGCACGTCGACACGATCCACCACGTCGATCACCGTCGTCCGCCTGTCGTCGGCCGCCACCGCGTCGGCGTCGATCCGCGCCTCCACGACATGGGAGCCCGGCTTGACAAACCGCGCGTCGAACCGCTGCACGCCGACGCCGCCGGGCGGGATCTCGGCGATCCGCACGCCGGGCCGTCCCAAGCCGTCCTCGCGCAACTCGACCGCCACGTCGCGGGCGGGCCGGTCGGAGTTGTTGCGCACGGCCACCTCGAGCGGCACGAGCACGCCGGTGGCGGACACGCCTCCGACCATCTCGAGCCGCTCGACCGTGAGGTTGCCAGGCACCCGGCCGAGGCCGGCGGCGCAGTCGACCAGCCGCAGTTCGCAGCCGGCATCGGCGAGCTGCCGCAGCAGTTCGACTGTCTCGTCGGCCGACTTCCAATCCTTGGCCCGAAAGTCGCTGATCAGCCAGACGATGTTTGTCGTCCCGGTGCCGGCACCGAGCAGTTCGGCCGCCGCCGCCAACGCGTCCCGCGGACCGGCGTCGCCGGCGGTGGCCGCGAAGCCCGCCACGGCATCCCGGATTTGCTGCACGAGGCGGGGCGTCACGGTCTCGCGCGGAACGTCGAAGCCACCGCGTGGCGCCGGGCCACTCCCGGCACCAGCGCCGACCCGCCCGACCGAGCCACGGACGGGCGCAAACGCGGAAAACCGTCCCACCGCCACCTCCTGCCGGCCCCGCGCCGACGCCAGCTCGTCGCAGATCCGCTCGACCACGAGCCGGCCGCGGTCGAAGGCCGACACCTCCCCGATGCCGTCGGCGGTCGACCTGTCGAGCATGGAATAGCTGTCGTCGAGGAGCACGACATGCGCCGTCCGCGAGCCGCCGAGCATGTGCCCCAGGGCGGCCTTCCAACGCGGCTGCGCCAACGCGAACACGATGCCCAACACCGCGGCCACCCGCAGCGCCAGCAGCAGCAACTGCTTGAGCAGCACCCGCGTGCGGTACTTCCGCTGGCTCGCCAGCAGGAACTCCATGGCCGCCCAGGGGATGCGGCGGTGCCGCAGCAGGTTGATGAGGTGGATGAGGATCGGCGCGGCGGCCAGCGGCAGCCCCCACCACAGCAACGGCAGAAAATCGAACGTGGGCATGGCCGCTCCTACACCGCCATGCTGGCGCGGCGCGCGAGGAACTTGACGAGGGCGCCATCGACGGGCTCGCCGGTGCGGATCAGGGAATAGTCGCACCGCCCCGCCGCCGATCGCGTCCTCACGTCGGCCAGGAAACTCCCCACGGCCTCGAGGTAACCGGCCCGTAGCGCCCGCGGATTGCAGGCGATCGACTCGGGGAGCTCCAGCCCCTCGAAGCGGGTCGGCCCCTCGAAGGGAAAGTCGATCTCGTCGTCATCCATGACGTGCAGGAGCACGAGGTCGTGGCCTCGCTTGCGCAGCAGCTGCATCCCCTGGAAGACGCCGTCGCGGTCGCCGAGCATGTCCGAGATCACCACCACCATGCCGCGGCGCGGCAGCGTCTCGGCGAGCGACCGCAGCACCGGCAGGAAGGCCGTCGGCCGGCCCGCCCGCGGTGTTTCCAGCACCTCGACCACGCTGGCCAGGTGCGACCGCTTCGTCCGCGCCGGTACGCTCGCCCGCACGCGATCGTCGAACACGGCGCAGCCGACCGCGTCGCCGTGCGAGAGCGCCAACCAGGCGAGGCTGGCGGCCAGCGTGGCGGCGTAATCGTATTTGCCCAGCGCGCCCGAGCGGTAGTTCATGCTGGCGGAACCGTCCACGAGCAGCGTCAGCCGCAGGTTGGTTTCTTCCTCGAACTCCTTGACGTACAGCCGGTCCTGCCGCCCCCAGACCTTCCAGTCGACCCGGCGCAAGTCGTCGCCGCGCACGTACTCGCGGTGCTGCAGAAACTCCACCGACTGCCCCTTGTAGGGACTCTTGTGGAGGCCGGCGAGCACGCCCTCGACGACGGCCCGCGCCCGCAGTTCGAGCCGCGCGATCCGCGCGATCGCCTCAGGATGCAAATATCGTCTGGAACCGGGCGTCACGGGTGAGCTCGTCCTCTCTGGCCGGGGTCGTCTCGATGATCCGCTGGATGATGGTGTCGGGGGTCACGCCCTCGCTCTCGGCGGCGAAGCCCACGACGATCCGATGCCGCAGCACCGGCGCGGCCAGGGACTGGATGTCTTCGATGGTGACGTGGCTGCGGCCCTGCAGCAGGGCCCGCGCCTTCGCGCCGACGATGAGAAATTGCACCGCGCGGGGGCCGGCCCCCCAGGTGAGCTGGTCCGACACGAAGTCGGGCGTGCCCGGCTCGCCAGCCCGGGTCTGCCGCACGATGGCCAGCGCGTACCGCACGAGGTGGTCGCTCACCGGCACGCCACGCACGGCCTGCTGCAGACCGACGATGTCGGCCGCGGACAGCACCGGACGGGGCTCCTCGGAAGGCACGCCGGTGGTCCGACGGGCGATCTCGAACTCCTCCTGAAACGTCGGATAGCGCACGAACACCTTGAACATGAACCGATCCTGCTGGGCCTCCGGGAGCGGGTAGGTGCCCTCCTGCTCGATCGGGTTTTGCGTGGCCAGCACGAAGAACGGATCGACGAGGCGGTGCCGCACCCGCCCCACGCTCACCTGCCGCTCCTGCATCGACTCCAGAAGGGCCGCCTGTGTCTTCGGGGGCGTGCGGTTGATCTCGTCGGCGAGCACCACGTTGGCGAACAGCGGCCCCTCGAGGAACCGCAGCTGCCTCGCCCCCGTCGCCCTGTCCTCTTCGAGCACGTCGGTGCCGATGATGTCGGCCGGCATCAGGTCGGGCGTGAATTGGATGCGGCTGAACGACAGGTCGAGGCTCTTCGCCAGCGTGCTGATCAGCAGCGTCTTCGCCAGGCCGGGAACGCCCTCGAGCAGGCAGTGGCCCCGGCTGAACAGGCAGATGAGCAGCTCCTCGATCACCTGGTGCTGTCCGACGATGACCCGCGAGAGCTGGTCGAGGATGCGGTCGTGGGCCTCGTGGAGGCGGGCGACCGCCGAAGCGTCAGGGGGACTCGATGTCATGGGTTCTCCACAATGGTGTGCCGCCCTGGTCGGCCGGCTGGTCGGTCTGTCGGTGGTCTGGCTGTGAGGTCGGGGAGCCTTGGGGCGGCGCCGCACGGCCGGCGGCATCCGGTCGTCGCCGGCGTGTCACCGCTGGTAGATCGGAAGCGTGCCCCGGTCGAGCTGCAGGATCGTGAGGTTGGTGGCGGTCGTGTAGACGGGACCGATGTAGCCCTGCGGCCAGGACAGGCCGTCGCGGTCGTTCTGGGCCTCCGCCACGAGCCGCTCCTCGATCTGCTTCTTGTACGTCGCCCACTTCGCGCCCCCCTCCCGATACATCACCTGGGCGTAGTAGAAGTGGGCGTAGTGCCAGTGACCGAAGCCGTTGTTGGCGATGTTGCCCAGATGCTTCTCGGCGTAGTCGAGCATCCGGGGAACGTGGGTGTCGTCGTATTCACCGGCGTTGAACAGGCAGGCGATCGCCGCCGCGGAGATGGCGGGACGGCCGCCGCCCCCCTTGGAGCTGTACTGGACGCCGCCGTCGGCCATCGTGCACTTGTGAATGTAGGCGATTGCCTTGTCGATGATTTCCCGCGGCACCGCGATGCCGGCGTTGCGGCAGCCCCGCAGGCCCTGGACCTGTGTGATCGTGGTGGAGCCCTCGTCGAAATTGTTGCCGTCCTTGGCACTCACGTAGCCCCAGCCGCCGTCGGAGGTCTGCGCCCGTCCGGAGAATTCCACGGCCTTGTCGAGGACGCGGACGATCTCCTCGCGGCGGCGCTCGTCCTCCTCCTCGCCAAGCAGCTGCGACAGAAAGAGCATCGAGAAGCCGTGGCCGTAGGTGTAGCGATCGTCCCCCTTGGGATCGCCGATCAGGCCGTTGGGGCGGGACCGGCTCACCAGGTAGTCGACGGCCTGGCGGATCGACTCGGCGTAGCGCCCTTGCGTGGTCGTGGAGCCCTCCATCAGCAGGGCCGTGCCGGCCAGGGCCGTCATGGCGGTCGGATACCGCCCTTCATTGGCTGCCCAGCTGCCGCGCCGCGACTGCTTGCGCGTCAGCCAATCCAGCCCCTTGGCGACCACGAGGTCGACCTTCTCCTCCGTCGGGGCCGCGGCCGATGGCAGGGCCCAGATCGCGACGACCGCCAGCGCGGCCAGGCAGCGACCGATACCGGCATGAAGCGAGCTGACGCGGATCGGGCGAGGTGGCATTGGCTGGGGGTGGCCGGGATCAGAAGCGGAACGGCAGGCCGATCGCCTTCTTGATCCAGTATTCGATGTCGAGCACGGATTCTGCGCCGGCGGACGGCGGCGTTCCCGCCTGGAAGGGAGGCCGGGGCGCGGCGGGCAGGCCGGTGAACTCGAGCTGCAGGTCGGCCGCGTCGCGGCCGCCCTGTGCGAACGAGATCGTGTGTGTGGCGGGATCACCGCTAATCGAGACCCCGCCCATCATCGTATCCGGTCGGCCCTGGGAGCGGGTGCTGAAACGCTCATCGACGTAGACGGCCTGGCCCGTCCGCTTGTCGAGGCAGAGCAGGCTCAGCCGCGGCCGATCGGGCTCTCGGGAAGGTTGGATCGAACGGGCGAAGAGCATCACGGGCAGTTCCGGAGCCTGGTGCCGCTCGAGCGAGTGCCGCAGGAGCGTGGCCGGCACCGGCCAAAGCATTTCCCCGCTCTCACGCTCCACGGCCCACAGGGAACCGGTCACCACCTGCGGGAGTTCCCGGCCCGCCATCCCCGGCAGCGGCCCGATGCCGCCGATCCGCTCCAGCTGCCGCCGCTCCTCCGGCGTCTCGTCACGCCCCACCAGGACCAGGTAACGATCCTGCCATGGCAGCACCTGCACCTGCTGCAGCCCGGCCGGCATGTCGGACAGCTGCGTTCGAAACGCGATCCGCTCCGCGTCGACGTCCACGAGCGACAGATCGCCGGCCGGTTCCACGATCGCCAGCCGGCCGGGGCCGGCCTCCGCCGTCCGCGATTCACCGGCGAAGTCACCCAGCGGCACCCGTGCACCGATGAGCGGATCGACGATGTCCACTCGGACGCGGCGGGCCAACGCCTCCCCGGTCCGGGATTCCGTGGGCTGCGCCGCCACGATCCGCCTGCCGCTGCTGCAGAGTCGCTGTTCCACGGCCGGGACATCGAGCGTCCGCAGCACGCGGCCGTCGGCCATCGAGAGCACGATGGCTCCACGGCCGTCGGGCGGGCAGACGACCAGCACGTCGTCGTCGCCGATCAATTCACTCCCGGCGGGCACCCGCTGCCGCTCCCAGATCAGCCCGCCAGTCCGCGGGTCGTGCACCCGCACCGTCCTGTCCATGAGCATTGGCACGCCCGTGCAGCGGGCCCGGCCACCCTGGATGCCCATGCGTCGAGCATCGTCGTCGGCCGCCCGGGGCTCCGACACCCGCACGCCGAGCGGGACGGATCCGTCCCGCGCGGCGCGACCTCCCCCGACGTTCATCACGAATCCCGCGGCCCGCGCATCGGCCGCCGCCCGCGACGGGTCGGCGACCATCCACAAACCTCGATTCCGGCTCGCCTCCGGCGCCACTGCCACGGCGGCCTGCCCGATGCCGCGGGGCTGCCCCGACAGCTCGAACGCCGCCAGCGATCCCCCCGCCCGCACGAACACGAGCCGGCCGAGCGCGGACGCTTCGTCGATGCCGCCTGCCTGAAAGATCGGCGCGGGCCTGCCCGCGTCCGGCGGTGACTCGATGCTCAATGGCTCGCCCAGCTGCCGGCCAAAGCCGTCGATGGCGAGAATCTCGTTGGGCGGATGCAGGTCGAAGGCCAGCTCGAGCCCGGGCAGGAACGAATCCGACCCGTTCGCCACGGGGATGTTCATGAGCCGCGACCGCCTGAACCGCAAGTCGCGTCCCGCGGCCGCCGGACTGCCGACGTTCACGGTCACCCGCAGGCCCGCCCCGCGCCGCGGCACGACGCGACCGACAGGCCATGCCTCGGACGCGGCGGCCGCGGCGCCCGCCACGGCCGTCCGCTCGGCCGCAAGCAGCGTTGCGGCGTAGGCCCGGTCGGCGGGCAGCCCCACGCGGGCCAGTTCCAAGAGGACGAGGTCCCGGGCCACGACGAGATCGCGACGCTCGGCGGACGCGGCGGCCGACTCGATCTCCTCGCCGATCGTCTCGGCGAGCCGACGGCGGGCCGCGAGGGCCGTTTCATGCCGACCGTACCGGTCGATGAACTGGCGGAGCGAATCGATCCGACTGCCCCCGGCGTCGCCCTGCGCATGTTGGGCGGCCGCCGTGGCCGCGTGCCGATCGAGTTCCTCGCGGAGGGACGGGGCGGCGCCCGCGAACAGGGTGGCGAGCCTCCCTTGCAGCCAGCGGTTGGCTGACACCGCGAGGTGCGGATCGGCGCCGTCGGCCACGAGCGTGTTGGCCGCGGCCCCCGTGGCCGCGGATGGCTCGGCGGCGGCATCGTCGAGCAGCATCCTGAGCGGCTCCCATGCCTGCGCGAGGTCGCCCAGTCGCACGAAGCCGTCCACGACCGTCCGCAGCGTGGCCGCCGCATCGCGGCGAGAACCGCTCAGCGCCACCGCCTCCCGCCACAGCGCGGCGGCCTGGCCGAAGTCACGATCGAGCGCGAATCGCAGCGCGTCGGCGACCATCGAGCCGGGAACCCGCGACGGCTGCGCTGCGTGGGCGGCCCGCACCTTCGCGATGCCGCCGGCGATGTCGCCGCGGTCGAGTTCGAGCTGGCCGCGCCACAGCATCGCCCACGCGTCACCGGCACCCGCCTTCTGCGCGGTCTCGATGCGAGCATCGAGCGGGGCCGACTGGTGGAACACGTCGAGCGAGTCGACCCCCTGCGAGATCACCTCGCCACGGTAGGCCACGAGGTTGCCAGGGATGGCGTTGCCGCGGGAGGCGGATCGACCGACGACCCGGCCGTCGGCCAGGTCGATCTCCAGCACCTCGGGCGTGTCGACCGGCAGGAACAGACGCTGCGGCGACAGCAGAGCCCGACCACTCACGCTGCCCCGGTCGCCACCGAGCGGCCGGTTCCACACGACCTTGCCGGTCGTCATCTCGATCGCTTCCACGCCCTGCCGCCCGATCACGATCGCGTTGCCTTCGACGACGCCAGCCACGAACAGCCGGTCCTTCCGCGGCACCTTCCAGGCGAGTTCACCGCGGCGGAGATCGAGGCAGTGCAGTTCATCCGACTCGCCCGGCGCGAGCAGCACCCGCCCCTCGCACAAGATCGGCGCCGAGTCGAGCCAGCGCGAGCCGGCCTGCTCGCGGCCGGCGGCGAGGTTGCCCGGCAGACGGCCTGCGACCGGCACGCCGCCGCGCCGCATGCGGATTCCGTTGGGGAGCACGACCACGTCACCCAAGGCGACCTGCGGATAGTCGTAGGCCCAGAGGAGCGTGCGGGTCGCGAGATCGACCGCCACCACCGCACCGGCTCCGGTCGGGCAGACGAGCACGCCCTCGGCCAACGCCGGCGAGAGCCCGGCCAGCCGGCGAACATTGCTGTCGCGGCTGTCGATCGCGCGGTCCTCGTCCACCTCTGCGAGGGGCTGCGACCAGGCGGCCCGGCCCGTGGCCGCGTCGAGAACGTCCAGGCGAATCTCTCCCTTCTCCTCCACCAGCACATAGAGGTTGTCGCCCGCCGGCAGCGGCGCCCCGAGAAACCAGCCCCCGCCACCGGCCGCGGCCGGCCCTGGCCGGGGAGCCGCATCCTCGCCGCGGACGGGCAGCCGCCATCGCAGGCCGCCCCTGTCCCGCAGGTCGTACGCCGCGAGCGTGTTTCCACCCTTCCAGCCGCCCGCGGCATTCAGGCCACCGAAGCCGGGGAACGCCGCGCGGGCGTTTCCGCCGCCCGTCGACACGGCGTCGGGATGGCTCTCGACGGCGAACACGCAGTGGCCGTCGCTGGAGAGCGTGCCGCTGGTTGCATCCTCGAACACACTGCCGATGGAGCCGCCATCGGCATCGCCCCGATCCGCCGACGTGTCGGCCTCCCCCGCCGCACCGGAAAAGGCTCCGGCCCCGCCTCCGGTCTGCAGCCAGACCCGCTTGCCGGTCTCGAAGTCGACCGCCAGCAGCCCCATCGTCGTATGCAGCACCACGGTGCCGTCGACCGCCAAAGGCGTGCCCGCCGGCAGGATCGGTAGCTCCTGATCCGCCGCGAGCCGGCGGCGCGATTCGAGCAGCCGGGCTTCCTCGGGATGCCGCGTCAGCGGCACCCGGTACCGCGGTACCAGGAGCGGGCAGGAAGCGGTCACCACGGCGTTGCGCGCGGCGTCGCCGCGATGCATCGACCATTCGCCGCCGCGGCCGGCGACACCGCCTTTCGGTGCCCCGACGACTGCCGTAAGCCACTCCAGTCCGCCCCCCGGCGCGAACGCCATGGCAACATCCTTGCCGCCGAGCCGGACCACCGTCCGGCCGCCCTTCACGGCCTTGTCGAGGATCCCGGCCGCGGCGGCACGATCCCCGGCCCGCAGCCAGGCGACCGCCCGCATCACCGAGAGCGTGGGCTCGAAGGCCGCCGCGCCGCCGGCGGCGGCGAGCCGGTCGAGCCATGCGGCCGCCGCCAGTGGCTGGTTCGCCTCCAGGGCCTCGAGGGCCGCAAGCATCGTGGCCCGCCGGCCGGCAGGCGTGTGGAACCAGCGGCGGGCGACGGCGACGATGCCCGCGGAGTCGTTCGCGGCGACGGCCTGCTCGAGCAGCCGATCGGCCCGCGCCCGAAACTGGAGCTCGTAGGCCTCACGGCCCGGTTTGGCGAGGTCGCCGACGAGCCTGCCGGCCTCCGACTTGATGCTCTGCCACGTGCGTTGCTCGCGGTCGGCGCGGAAAAAGGCATCGCGGTCCGCAGACAGAATTTCGTCGAGCAGCGTGGCCGCGTCGCTCCACCGCTGCTCTCCCACGAGCCGTCGGGCCCGATCGAGCTGCCGCTCGCGCAGCCGATCGACGGGGAAGCCGATGTCGGCGGCGTCCTGGGTCTCGGCGGTGGCGTCTTCATCGGCCGCGATGGCGATGGAAGACGACGCCGCTCCGAGGGTCATGCCGATGATCAGGCACGCCAGCGACCAACGCGGCAGCGATCGCCACGGGCACCGCTGCGATCCGCGAGGGACGTCAGCCGGCGGCGGGAATCCCCTCGAGCCGGCGGTTGACCGTGGAAACCGACCCGCTGTCATTCGTCATCCACCCCGTGGCAGCCCGTCCGCGGAACAGCCTGCGGGGCCCTCCGGTCTCGCTCCAGGCCGGCAGCCGGCCTTGCACCGGGCTTGACCAGTCCCTTCTCGTCGCATCGTATCACACCGAGGGTTTCCGGCTCGCGGACGGCACGGCGACAGCCCCAAACCGTCGCGAACAGGCCGATGGGACCGACCTCGGCGCGGGGTTTCGCTGCTTGTTTTCCGGCTTTTTCCCCTCGGCACACCGATTTGTGCCCGGTTTCAAGGCCGGAAATCCACTTTTTCGGGTTGCATTTTCATTCCCAGAGTCTCTAATCAGCCCGCTTTCGGCACTCTGGTGCCGGGCTCCGGTACGCGGTGGGGTATTGCCGCACACAATTTTTGATCCTTGGGAGGTAGTGGAAATGGCGAAGAAGTCGGGAAGCAAGCCCATGACGAAGACCGAGATCATGCGGAGCATCTCGGAGACGACCGGCCTGCAAAAGAAGGACGTCGTCGCGGTGATGGAAGCGCTGACGAGTGAGATCCAGAAGGCCCTCAAGGGCTCGGGCATCGGGGTGTTCTCGATCCCCGGCCTCGTGAAGATCGAGCGTCGCAAGGTGCCGGCTCGCCCCGCCCAGAAGGGCGTCAAGAACCCCTTCACTGGCGAACTGCAGGATCGCCCGGCCAAGCCGGCGAGCGTCAAGGTCCGCGTGCGGGCCCTGAAGAACCTCAAGGCGATGGTTTCGCACTGATCCCCGGCGGGGATCCGGGTCTCAGACCCCGACAAAAGACGAACGGGCGGTGCCATTCGGCACCGCCCGTTTTTTATTCGCAGAACATTCGCGGCCCGCCGCCCGGCGAGCAACGCAGTGGACAGGGCCGGAATCGAACCGGCGACACACGGATTTTCAGTCCGTTGCTCTACCAACTGAGCTACCTGTCCAGAACCAAGAACCCCATTCCTAGGCGGCGAAAGAAGCCCTGTCAACGCTTGACGCCGACGGGCGGACCAGACGGAAGGCTGCCCGGTGAACGCGTGTCCGGGGAAAGCCCGCGCGGGGCACGCTGGTCTGACGGTGC
Organism: Pirellulales bacterium; assembly: GCA_044344895.1. Classification (GTDB taxonomy): domain Bacteria; phylum Planctomycetota; class Planctomycetia; order Pirellulales; family UBA1268; genus CAMCQY01. The sequence goes on from JBIJCD010000018.1 coordinate 17,447, forward strand.
CCGCTCCAGACGCGGCAGGCCGGCCGCATCCCGGCCGCGCCGCCGCATCCGGCGGACGATCCTGCCCAGCAGCACGAGCCAGAATGCCGTCCAGCCGACGACGACGACGAACCCACTCCAGTCGATCCCGATCGTCCTCAGCACCGTCGCCGCGACCATTCCCACGAAGGCCGCCAGCATCACTTCACGCACCGCTTCGGCGACCGTCCGCCCTCCCCCCCGCAGGCTGTGCGCCATTCCAGTCGGGGTCGCCAGCGAACTGCCCGTCCGCCACGTTTCATCTGCCTCCGACACACTGCCGCGGGTCACCTGCTGGCTCGACTGGGATGGATCGAGTGATCCGAAGTCGACGCTCGACCCGGCCACGGCGTCTCCGCCCGCCGCCACGGCCCCCCCGGCCCGGGAGCGCCGCGACGATCTGCTGGGCAGGGGTACTGGCTGCGGCGGGGTCCACGGACGCAGCATGTCGATCACTCTATCCGCCGACTGCGGGCGTTCGTGCGCACTTTTCCGCATCAGCGTCTCGATGACCCGGCAGAATTCCGGATCGAGGCCGGGGCGCAGCTCCCGCACGGGCCGCGGCTGTTCTTCCAGATGCCTCTTCGCCTTTTCCCGCCGCGTGCCACCCGGGAACGGCACCTCTCCGGTGACCGCGAAATAGAGCGTGCATCCCAGGGAGTAGATGTCGGCCGGTGGTCCCACGCTGTCAGCATCCCGAATCTGCTCTGGTGCCATGTAGTCGATGGTGCCGACAACGCGTCCCAGCCGGGCAGTCTCATCCTCGAACACCGACCCAGCGAGGCCGAGGTCGAGCAGCTTCACCCGTCCCTCGGGGGTCACGAGC
>JBIJCD010000278.1:0-5282 GCA_044344895.1 Pirellulales bacterium
GGCCCGGTACCGCGGCTGGCCTCCGTCGGCCGCGCCGACGCGAACCATCTCGGCCCGCCATGGCATCGCCTTGTGGCGGCCGGCGGCACCGTCGGGAAGGGGAACCACATGAAGCTCGGGCCTCTCGCCCCGCCGCAGCCCCTCGATCACCGCGGTGACCACGAGTTGTCGTCCACGCACGAGCGTCGCCACGCCGTTGTGCACGGCGACCCGGCGGCCATCGTCGCGCCGCTCGGTCGCGTCATCCCCGCCCTCCCCCATTTCGCCCGGCATCTGCCACCACAGCGCGGGACTGCCCAGGCTCACCCGCGTCGGCGCCGCGATCCGCGACCACGGGGCGAGGAGCCGTGCTGACGACGAGAGCAGGCTCTTCGGCGCGAGCAGGCCGTAGGCCAGGGCGACCGCCACGAGCATTGCCAGTGCATACGACAGCCGCACCGCCTGCGAACGGTCGATCGCGGTGTCTGCCGGCGTCACCGCCAGCCGCTTGGCGGCCCGGCGCTCCAGCGACCGGACCACCGCTGCGGCATGGCCCTCGGGGGTGGCCTTCACGAGCACGGTGTTGACGATGTCGTTGTGGAGCTCCGGATGCTCCGCTTCGATCGCGCGTGCCGCGTAGACGAGATTCACGCGGTAACGCAGCAGGGGCAGAACCCAACGCAGGCAGGCGGCGACGAACGCGACCAGCGCCGAGGCCAGCCAGGTCCACCGGGCCCACCGCGGCAATCCGCCCGGCACGACCCAGTGCTCGAGGAGGATTCCGGCGGCCCCCCAGAGCAGCGCGGCCACGACCGCGGCCAGCACGAACGTCGTGAAGGCGGCTGCCTTGTAGTCGGCCCCCGTGGCCGCCAGCCTGTCGGAGAGGTAGCGTTCCGACTTCGAATCGGATCCGCCTTCGTCCCCCCAGCCCGCGACGACGAGCGGCCCGGACGTGCGTGATGGAGCCGTGGCCATACCGAAAGTATATCGGCACACGGACGCCGGGGCTTTGTCGCGTTGACTGGTGTCGGAAAACCGGCCTATCGTGCAGGAGTCCGGCGCGGGGCGCCATGCGACCACCGCCGCACGAGGGATTGCCGATGCCACTGCTGCCCGACGCCGAGGCCTTCAAACGGCTCGTGGACGGATCGGCCCGCGGCCTCGCGCCCGCCGCCGCCCGCGGCATGCTGGCGGCCGTGGCGGTCCCCTACACGCTGGCCGTCGCCGCCCGCAATGCCGCCTACGACCGTGGGCTGCTGGCGGTGGCCCGCGCGTCGGTGCCGGTGGTGTCGGTCGGCAATCTCACGCTCGGAGGCACCGGCAAGACGCCCCTGGTGGCCTGGGTGGCACGGTCGGTGGCGGCCCGCTCCCTGCGGCCGGCGGTCGTGAGCCGCGGCTACGCCGCCCGTCCGGGTGAGCGCAGCGACGAGGCCGCCGAACTCGCCCTGCTGCTTCCGGGAGTGCCGCATCGCGCCGACCGCGACCGCGTCGCCGCCGCCCGCAGCGCGACGGCCGCGGGCGGCCAGGTGCTCGTGCTCGACGACGGCTTTCAGCACCGCCGGCTGGCCCGCGATCTCGACATCGTGGCGATCGACGCCACCGATCCGTTCGGCGGCGGTCGCATCTTCCCGCGAGGCCTGCTCCGCGAGCCGATCGCGGGTCTCCGCCGCGCCCACGCCATCGTGCTGACGCGGGCCACGTCGGTCGATGCCGGTCGCCGCCTCGAGATCCGCCGGCAGTGCGAGGCCGCCTGCGGTACGACACCGCCCTGGACCTGGGCCGAGGCCCGCCACCGACCCGTCAGGCTGCGCTCGGCGGCGGGAAAGGAACGGCCGCTCGAGTCGCTCGCGGCCGGCCGCGTCGCCGCGTTCGCAGGCATCGGCAACCCGGCGGCGTTCCGCGGTTCGCTGGAGTCGTGTGGCGCCGACGTCACCGGGTTCACGAGCTTCCCGGATCACCATGCCTACACCGACGCCGATCTCGACGGGCTCGGCCGCTGGGCGGCCGGCCTGCGGGCCGATCTGGCCGTCACCACGCTCAAAGACCTCGTGAAGATCGACCGCGAGAGCCTGGCCGGCGTTCCGTTGTTCGCGGTCGAGATCGCTCTCGAGGTGCTGGAGGGGGGCGACGGACTGCAGGCGCTGCTCGCTGAGGCGATGGCCGTCGTCCCCGGGAGACGGAGGGCATGACGCCACACCACCCGGACGCCGCGGCCGCCGCCCGAGACGTCGCCCTCATCGTGAACACGTACCAGAAGCCGCGGCATCTGGCCCTGGTGCTCGCCTCCATTGCAGCCCAGACCGGCGTCGACGGCCGGTTCGAGGTGGTCGTCAGCGACGACGGCTCCACCGACGGCACGCAGCGGCTCGTGCACGACTTCGCGGCGCGGGCCGACTTCCCGGTGCGGCTGACCTCCGCCCCGCACGATGGCTTCCGCCTGGCACGCACCCGCAACGCCGGCGCACGGCTGAGCCTGAGCGATTATCTGCTGTTCCTCGACGGCGACTGCGTGCTGCCGCGCGACCACGTGGCCGCATACCTCGACCGTCGCCGCCCGGGCCGGGCGCTGCTCGGCTCCTGCGCCCGTCTGCCCCGCGACGCGAGCGATCGCCTCGATCCCGACACCATCGGCTCGGTCGACCTCGCAGCACTCGCCCCGGCCGCGGAACGGCGGCGGCTGGCTGTCCGCTGCCGCAAGGCCTGGTGGCACGGACTCATCCGCCATCCGTCGAAGCCCCGGCTGGTCGGCAGCAACTTCGGCATGTGGCGACGAGACTTCGAGCGTATCAACGGCTGCGACGAGCGGTTCGTCGGCTGGGGACAGGAGGACGACGATCTCGGGCTGCGGCTTCGCGCGGCGGGCGTGCGGCTGGAGTCGATCCTCGACCGCACCTGGTCGTTGCACGTCTGGCATCCCGTCGACGCCTCCGCCACGCCCCGCTGGCGGGATGGCGTGAACGTGCCCTACTTCCTCCGCCGTGGCAGGCTCACGGCCTGCCGCCACGGGCTCGTGGAGCGGACGGCCTCGGTCGTCCGCTGGGGCCTCGCCGCGGATGCCCCGCACACGCGTCTCGGCAGGGCGGTCGCATCCTGCTTGAGGGATGCCGACGTCGTCGCGGCGGGGGAGCCGTGCGAGGTTGAGATCGTCGTGCGACCGGGATCCTCGTCGTTCAGCCGCCGCGCCGAATGCCGGCTCCTGATCGCCGAACGCGATGCCGACGTCGAGCCGGCGATCCGCCGGCGGGCCGATCAGGTCGAGGTGTTGGAGCCAGTCTGCCAAGCCTGCCCGGGGCGGAGTCAGGACGCGTCGCAGGACAGATATCTGCCGGCCGCTGAAGCCACGGGCATGCCCCCGGGACTGGACGCACGCTGGGCCACGGCTCTGGCCAGGATCATGGCCGACTGCGGCTGAAGGCCGCATCGGCCGGCGGTCACTTCTTCTTCTCGTTGTGCAGCGTGTGCTTCCGGAGCCGCGGCGAATACTTCTTCACCTTCAGCTTCTCGCCGCCAGACTTCCGCCGCAGCGTGTAGTTGTGGTCGCCGGTCTCCTCGCAGACCAGATGCACAACCTCGAGTTTTCTCTTGCCCTTGGCCATGGCCTTTCCCTTCCGAAGTGCTGGGACGAACGAGCCACGCATCCTACTCGGCCCCGACGGCCGCCGCCAGCCATGGCAGGGCCGAGCCGACACCGGCATGCGACGGCGGCCGTCTGACCGTCGGCCTTCGCACGCTCGCCCGAGCGCTTCGGCCCGCGCCATTTCCTGCCCAGGCGCCGGAGCCCCGGACGGCGTTTGCGACGGCGGCCCGCCGCACGATAGGATTTTGGATATCCCCTCTCCGCGGTGGACGCCCCATGGCCAGCCCAAACAACCCCGACGACGGCCAGGTGCCCGCGAAGCCCGTCCCGGTGGTGCCAAAGCCGCCGGCGGCAGCGGCGCCTCAGCCCGCGGCATCCGCCCAGCCGTCCGCCGTGTCCGCGGCGCCGGCGCGACCGCGCCAGCCCGGCCTGATTTCCGGGCTGCTGCGTAACACGCCGGCCTGGGCGGTCAGCATGCTCGTGCACGTCATCGTGCTGCTGGCGATGGCTCTGGTGGTCACCGAACCGCCCAAGCCGGAGAAACCGCGGCTGATCACGGCCAGCGCGCCCGAGGTGGAGGAGAACTTCGAGGAGTTCGAGGAGCCGCCCATGAGCGACCCTCTCGTGCCCGACCAGCCGGTGTCAGACGTGTTTGCATCTCCGGAAGATGCGCCGATGCAGGAAGTTGAGGTCGTCACCGATGCCAACGATCTCGACGCCGGGCAGACGTCCGTCGAACTCGCCGATATCTCCTCTCCCATTGCTGCGGGAGCCGACCTTCTGGCAACGACTGGAATTCGCGGAGGCACCGCGGCGGGGTTTGGTGGGCGGACAAGCTCTGCCTTCCGATCAGACGTGCTCCGGTCTGGACTTGGAGGACTCGCTGAGCAGTACCAAAAGGTTGTCGAAGCCAACACGGAGTTTTCGATCGAATATTGCTGGAACCATCAACTCGCAAACGATGGAAGCTGGACGTTCGACTACAAGGGGAATCCCTCCTGCCAAGGACAGTGCGACAACCCCAAACACAAGTCGCATCTCAACGACCGGGCGTTATGGCCCCAACTTATGAAGGGATACATCCACAAAGGCCCCATCGACCCGAAACTGGGGCCTGAACAGCGAAAACGCGTCGAAGAGACACGGCAACGGATCGAACGCGGCCTGGCCTTTTTGGCGGCCAATGTCATCCAAGGCAAAGGGAAGGCATTCCATGCAGGTGGAAACATGTACTCGCAGGCACTTACGGCCGCAGTGCTGTGTGAGGCCTTCGCGATGTCACAGGATTCGCGACTGCAGGTTCCCGCGCAGATGGCGATCGACTACATCATGGAGGCCCAAGATCCCGTCGGTGGCGGCTGGAGGTACACCCCCAAGCAACCGGGAGATACGTCCGCCGTGGCATGGCAACTCGTGGCACTCAAAAGTGCAAACCTTGCCTACCTTCGAGTCCACCCACCGGTCATCAAAAAAGCCGTCATGTTTCTCGACTCCGTACAGTCCGACGGCGGAGCCGCGTACGGCTACACCGACTCATCAACGCCGCGTCCTGCATTGAACGGGGCGGGCCTGCTGTGCCGAATCTTTACTGGCTGGAAATCTGACAACGACGCCTTGCTGTCCGGCGCCCGTAAGCTTGCCAAGGCCGGCCCGAACAACGACATGTACTACTGCTACTACGCCACGCAGGTGCTCTATCACCTACAGAAACAATTGCCCGATGACT
>JBIJCD010000279.1:0-5280 GCA_044344895.1 Pirellulales bacterium
TCAACAGTCGGCTGGCGCGGTTCTATGCGATCGACGGCGTCGCGGGCGACGCGCTGGCTCGCGTGTCGCTCGCCCCGGCGACCCATCGCGGCGGTCTGCTCACGCAAGGGGCGATCCTCAAGGTGACCGCCAATGGCAACAACACGTCCCCGGTGGTCCGCGGGGTGTTCGTGGCCGAGCGGCTGCTGGGCGTCGACGTGCCCCCGCCACCCGCCAACGTGCCCGCGATCGAGCCCGACATCCGCGGCGCGACGACGATCCGCGACCAGCTCGCCCGGCACCGCGCCGATGCAGCCTGCAGCTCCTGCCACCGCACGATCGACCCGCTCGGCTTCGCGTTGGAAAACTTCGATCCGTCTGGCCGCTGGCGGGACCGCTACCTGGCGATGCAGGGCGGCAAGAAGAAGGGCGGCCTGCCCATCGACGCCGCCGACGTGCTCCCCGACGGCGCGAGTTTCTCCGGGGCCGACGAATTTCGGGCGGTGCTGGCGGCGCGGCCGGAGCAGCTGGGCCGCGGCCTGGCCGGTCAGATGCTCGTCTACGGCACCGGGGCGACGCTGTCGTTCAAGGATCGTGAGGTGGTTGCCGAGATCGCGGCCGCGGCCGCAGCGGAAAACCACGGTGTGCGGTCGATCCTGCACGCCGTGATCACGCACCCGGTATTCTTGGGCAAGTAAACGGTCAACGGGAGTCGGCCAGATGCACGGCATGACGATCGGATCCAGCCCGGCCCGCGGCAGCGGTCGGTCGCTTGACCGCCGTACCTTCCTGCGGGGCACGGGCGTGGCGCTGGCGGTGCCCTGGCTGTCGGCAATGGCGCCGGCGTTCGGCGGCGGCCCGGCCGGTCCGTCGCGGCGGTTCGTGGCGATGACGCTCGGCCTGGGGCTGGTCGCGGAAAACCTCAATCCGGCCCAGGCCGGCACTGCCTACGAGCCATCGCTGTACCTCGAGCCGCTGCAGGACATCCGCGACTCGTTCACCGTGATCTCCGGGGCGTCGCACCCGGGCGTCTCGGGCGGCCATCGGGCGGAGTCGAGCCTGCTCACCGCGGCACCGATGACCGCCTCCGCCCAGACCCGCAACACGATCTCGCTCGACCAGCTCCTCGCCAAGCACCTCGGCGACCAGACCCGGTTTCCGTCGCTCGTGCTCGGCCTCTCCGGCAGCAACAGTCCTTCCTACACCGAAAACGGCTCGATGATCCCGGCCGAGGACTCGCCCGCCCGGCTGTTCACGCGGCTCTTCGTCGCCGACTCGCCGGCGGAGCGGCGGCGGCAGGCGGAGCGGGCGCGGCAGGGCCGCAGCATCATGGACCTCGTCGCCGACGACACCCGGGCGCTCGAGCGGCAGCTCGGCCCAGGCGACCGCGACCGGCTCGACGCCTACTTCACGAGCGTCCGCGAGCTGGAGCGGCGGCTGGTGGAGAGCGAGGCCTGGGTGAACCGTCCGAAGCCGGCTGTCGACATCACGAAGCCGGTCGACATCGGCAACCCGAACGACTTCGTCGGCCGGCAGCGGCTGATGAGCGACATGATCCGTCTGGCGCTGGTCACCGATTCGAGCCGCTTCATCACGTTGCACCTGGGCGGCAGCGGCGGCGTGGTGCCCATCGAGGGTGTCGACGAGGGATACCACTCGCTGAGCCACCACGGGCTCGACGCCGACAAGCTCGCCCAGCTCGCGCTCGTCGAGACCGAGATCGTGCGGGCCTGGGGCGATTTCCTGCGGGGGCTCGCCGCCGCGAAGGAGGACGGCGGCAGCGTGCTCGACCGGACGACGGTGCTGCTCACCAGCAACCTCGGCAACGCGTCGAGCCACGACAACAAGAACATGCCGGTGCTGGTCGCCGGCGGCGGCTTCCGGCACGGCAGCCACGTCGCCTTCGACAGGCAGCGGAACCACCCCCTGCCGAACCTCTTCGTCTCGGTGCTCAACCGCACGGGGCTCGAGACCGAATCCTTCGCCACGTCGACGGGCGCGATGCCGGGGATCGAGGCCGCCTGAAAGAAGCCGCCGCCAGCGATGAACACTCAGCTGTTTCGTGCCTGCACCGTCGTGTGTGCGTTGCTGGCGGCTGCGACCGCGGCGGCCGAGCCACGGCGGCATCCCAACGTCGTGATCCTGTACGCCGACGACATGGGTGTGGGCGACGTGGCGGCTGCGAATCCCGACTCGAAGATCCCCACGCCGCACCTCGACCGGCTGGTTCGCGAGGGCACCCGATTCACCAATGCCCATAGTTCCTCGGGCATCTGCACTCCCAGCCGCTACGCCCTGCTGCACGGCCGCTACCACTGGCGGAAGTTCCACGACATCGTCAACGCGTTCGGTCCGCCGGTGCTCGACCCGGAGCGGACAACGCTTTCCGAGCTGCTGAAATCGCGGGGCTACCGCACCGCCTGCATCGGCAAGTGGCACCTCGGCTGGGAGTGGGAGGCCATCCGCCGTCCCGACGCGCAGCCGCGGCGGGAGGGCAAGCAGAACGTCTACGGCCCCGATGCCTTCGACTGGTCGCGGCCGATTCCCGGGGGGCCGCTCGCCCACGGCTTCGACTCCTACTTCGGCGACGACGTGCCGAATTTTCCGCCGTATGCCTGGTTCGAAGACGATCGCGTCGTCACGCCGCCCACCGTCGAACTCGCGGTCGAGGGCCAGCCCGCGGAGGGCAACTGGGAGGCCCGGCCGGGGCCGGCCGTCGCCGGGTGGGATTTTCATGCAGTGATGCCGCGGCTGACGGCACGGGCGGTCGAGTGGATCGGCAGGCAGGATGGCGAGACGCCGTTTTTCCTCTACTTCCCCTTCACGTCGCCGCACGCGCCGATCGTGCCCGCCGCCGAGTTCGCCGGCCGGTCCGCGGCCGGGGGCTACGGGGATTTCGTAATGCAGACGGATGCTGCGGTGGGCGCGGTGCTCGACGCCCTGGCGGCGCGGGGCCTGCTCGACGACACGCTCGTGATCTTCACCGCCGACAACGGGCCCGAGGCCTACGCCTACGAGCGGGCGCGGACCCACGGCCACCGCAGCATGGGCCCGCTCCGCGGCGTGAAGCGGGATCTCTGGGAGGGCGGGCATCGCGTGCCGTTCCTCGTCCGCTGGCCGGGCCGGGTTCCGGCCGGGCGGGTCGAGGACGGGCTCGTGAGCCAGATCGACCTGTTCGCGACGATCGCCGGCTTCGTCGGCGCGGCGATCCCGCCGGGCGCCGGGCCGGCCGCGTCGGCCGAGGACAGCATCGACCAGCGGGCATGCTTCACGGGCACCGGCCCGTCGGCCCGCGACACGCTCGTCCACAACACGAATCCCGGCGGCTACGCGATCCGCCACGGCGACTGGGTGCTGATCGACACCGCATCGGGCGGCATTAGCGGGGTGCCGCGGTGGTTCGCCGATGCAAACGGCTACACGGCTGGCGACGGCCGCGGTGAGCTGTACGACCTGCGTGCCGATCCCGGCCAGCACCGCAATCGCCGCGACGAGGAGCCCGACCGCGTGGCAGACCTGCGGCGACGGCTCGCGGCGATCCGCCAGTCGGCGAACGAGCCGGCCCGATCTGGTGCGGAGGCCGTCCGCGGAGTGGTTCCATGAAGCGGCCGGCGTGCGCGATCGCGGGCTTGCTCCTCGTCTGCTTAGCCCGGGTCGTTTCGGCCGAGCCCACTGGCTCGCTGGCGGAACTCAGGCATGCGCGGCTCGAGGCCGCAAACCGGCCCCGCCGGCTGATCTTCAACAATGACGGCAACGAGCCGGTCTATGCGATGGCCGAGCCGAAGACGTTGACGGCGGAGTCGCTCCTCGACTGCCGCACCTCCGCGCTGGCCGGCACCCAGGTAGACGGCATCTTTTACTGCACCTGGAGCTCGGGGTTCGGGCTCTTCACCCACGGCACTGCCGTGGGGCAGGTGTTCTCCACGAAGGAGGGCCTGTTCGCCCCGAACCGCACGGTGGAGCTGCTGGCCACGGGCGTCGATCCGCTCGACGTGATGGCCGATTTTGCCACCCGACACGGCAAGGAGCTGTTCTGGTCGTTCCGCATGAACGACACCCACGATGGGTCGCGGACCGAGTACGGACCGATCATGCTCCGGGCCAACCGGCTGAAGACCGAGCATCCCGACTGGATGATCGGGAGCGAACGAGAGAAGCCGAAATTCGGTGCCTGGACCGCGGTTGACTACACCCGGCCGGAAATCCGCGACCTCGCCTTTCGCTATGTCGAGGAGGTCTGCCAGCGGTACGGGGTCGACGGCGTGGAGCTCGATTTCTTTCGCCACCCCGTGTTCTTCCGACGGGCGGCGCAGACGGGCACGTCATGCGATGACGACGAGCGCGGTCTCATGACCGACCTCCTGCGGCGGATTCGGCGGATGACCGAGGAGGCCGGGCTGCGGCGGGGCCGGCCGATCCTGGTCGCCGTCCGCGTGCCGGACTCGGTCGCCTACGCCCGGGGCTGCGGGCTCGACATCGAGGTGTGGCTGAAGGAGTGCCTCGTGGATCTCCTGGTTGCCGGCGGCTACTACCAGCTCAGTCCCTGGGATGCGACCGTTGCGTTGGGGCACGAGCATGGCGTCAAGGTCTACGCGTCGCTTGACGAATCGAGGGTGCGGGACGATAAGGCACGGCAGCTGCGGTCGTCGCTCGAGAGCTATCGCGGCCGGGCCGCGGCTGCATGGGCCGCGGGAGTGGACGGGATATACATGTTCAACGCCTTCGATCCGCAGCATCCGCTGTGGCGCGAGCTGGGATCGCGGGAGCGGCTGGCGGGCCTCGACAAGGATTACTTCGCGAGCATTCGTGGCGTGGGGGCGGCGGCGGGCGGCGGCCTGCCTCATGCGGCGTTCCTGCGGGTGCCCACGCTCAATCCGGCCAGCCCGATTCCGATCCCGGTGGCCGGTGGTGCTGCCACCTGGTTTGAAGCCGGAGAGGAGTCCGCCGCTCCGGCGGACGTTCAGCTGTTGGTCCAGTTGAAGCCCGTCGAGGTGACGCCGGCTGGCACAGCCCCGCTGCCCTCGGTGTCGCTCAACGGCCAGCCGCTCGCCGCCGGCACGGCGGCGGCCGACGGCTGGATCCGCTATCCGGTTCCGCAGGGGGCTTTGCGAACTGGCCGCAACGACGTCGGCATCTCGCTGCCGGCCGGCGCGGCCGGGTCGGCGACATGGACTGACCTGCGGTGCACGGTGCGGTACTGAAGTGTCCGGGCGGCCCGGCGACCTGGTCCGCCAGCCGAGGGTGAACCGCAGACTGTGCCATTCGCCCCGCCCCCGCACGAGCGATGGAGAGGCGAGGAAG
>JBIJCD010000019.1:0-18196 GCA_044344895.1 Pirellulales bacterium
GCGAGGATCGCGTCTCGCGTCGCCGCGAGCGCCTCGGCCCGCTCCACGACCCTGCGGACGGCGGCGCCGCTCCAGTCGAACTGCGGGTCGGCAAGCAGCCGGTTGATCGCGGCGGCGGCGGGCGGATCGGTCCGCCGTGGCTCGTCGGCCGCGGCGACCACCTCGGCGACGTCCGCGGCGCCGGCGGCCGCGGCGTATTCGACGTGCACGATGTGCCCCTGGTCCCACCCCATGTCCTTGCGCAGGTCCTGGCGGATCCATTTCCACTCCCCCTGCGTGTCGACCGACATGAGGTGGCTTCCGTACAGCGGCCCGCCGGAGAGCAGCACGTGGCCATCGACCACGACTTCGATCTGCAGCTTTCCGCGGACGCGATGCCAGAGAACACCGCCCGTCATGCGCGCCTTCGGCGTGCGCAGCACCCGCCCCGCCCGGTCGATGCCGCCGAGCGGCCCGGGATCGCGTTCTCCCGTGGATCGCGTCGTCGACCAGATCGGGGCGCTGTGGGCGTGCCCCACCGGCTCGACCTTCACGTGCCGCGGCATCCCCTCGGCCGGCGGCTGCAGCACCGGGGTGCCGACCGCCACGGCCTGCCAGGCGGCGCCGTCGGCGATGATCGGCGTGGTGGGATCGGCGCCGGTGTAGTCGGCGATCACGACGCCATCCACCGCGGCCGGTCGCTCGGTCGGCCGATCGATCGCGGCCAACCATTCCGGGCCGGCCGCGCCGAGCGGCTCCGCCAAGAGCGCCAGCAGCTCGGCCCGCGCCGCCCGATCGGCCTCGTCGAGCCGCCGCGCCATCCGCCGGTTGGCCTCCAGCGTCTCGAACGGCACCTGCCGGTAGCTGCTCGACATCACCATGCCGGCCAATGCGTAGTAGTCCTCGTTGGAAATGGCGTCGAACTTGTGGTCGTGGCAGCGGGCGCAGCCGAGGGCGAGCCCGAGGAACGCCTTGCCGAAGGTGTCGATACAGTTGTCGACCCGGTCGGCCTCGTCCTGGGCGATGTCGACCGGCGCGTGCACCGCCTCGCCGAGGAACCAGAAACCGGTGCCGACCACAGAATGGTTGGCGCCGGTCGCCGCGTCGATCCGGGGGCTGGCGACGAGGTCGCCGGCGATCTGCTCGCGAACGAACTGGTCGTAAGGCAGATCGTCGTTGAAGGCCCGCACGACCCAGTCGCGGTACTGCCAGGCATTCGGGATCGGATAGTCGAACTCGTGGCCGCGGGCCTCGCCGTACCGCACGACGTCGAGCCAGTGACGGGCGAATCGCTCGCCGTAGTGGGGCGAGGCGAGCAGCCGATCGACGTAGCGGTCGAACGCCGCCGGGTCCGCGTCGGCGGCCAGCCGCTCGACATCGGCGGGATCGGCCGGCAGGCCGGTGAGGGTCTCGCTGGCCCGCCGCGCGAGCACCTCGCGGGAAGCTTCGGCCGCGGGCGCCAGCCCCGCCGCCTCCAGCCGCGCGAGGACGAAGCGGTCGATGTCGCCGCGGCACCAGGCTGGATGCTTCACGGCCGGCGGTGGCGCGGCCTGCGGCCGCTGCCAGCACCAGTGCTCCGCTTTCCGCTTCGCGATGTCGAAGCCCCCGCCCGCAGCCGCCGCCCCGCCGTCGTCGGGCCAGGGCAGTCCGCGGCGAACCCATTCCTCGATCGTGCGGATCGCCGTCTCGGGCAGCCTGCCCGCTGGGGGCATCTGCAGGTCGCCGTCGTAGCGGACCACCTTCACCAGCAGGCTGTCATCGGGCCTGCCCGCCGTCGCCACGCCCTCCGCCGTGAGGAAGTCGGCCCGCGAGTCGAACGACAGCCCTCCCTCCGGATCGCCTGCCTTGGACGAGTGGCACTCAGCGCAGTGCTCCACGAGCAGCGGCCGCACCTTCGTCTCGAAGAATTCGCCATCCTCGGGCGAGATCGCGGCGAGTGGCCCGGCGGACCAGGCTGCCGCAGCGACGACCGCGACGACGGCCAGCCGCGGTGACCGCAAAGAACGGTCCGACCGGAGGCATCGGCGGTGGGTCGGGCCGCTGGTCATGAATGCCGGCACTCCGGGGACGACCCCTCCATTCTACCTGCCCACGCAGTGCGGTCGACACAGCTTCATAGACCGAGACCGTCGCTGCGGTTCGGGGCCGCCCGTGCCCCATCGCCGGACGTTCGCTTCGGCCTTCCAGGCCTCCGCTCGCTCGGAGATGACCGCGCTCCGGCATCCGTGCCTGCGCTGGTCATCTACGCCGGCTCTCGGTGCACGGGCAACCCCTCACAGATTGCCCACTGCAACGTGCAGTCACGCACGAGATCGGACAGCCGATGAATACCTTCAACTCCGTCAGTCTCGCCGACGCCACAACGCTCACCGCAGCGGCGGCCAAGGCAGGCTCGTGCCGTCGACGGCGACGACGTGGAAGTGGTGCACCGCCGGCACGTCGGCCTTCCACGCCCACACCACCCGTTTCTCCGGCGACACCTCGAGCAGCCGCGTGCCGTCGGCGCCGATCCTATAGCTGGCGATCATCGTGTTGCCGTCGGGCAGCCGCTGGATGCCGCAGGCATCGTTGATCGCGTTGCCGGTGTCGGCCGCCGTGATCTGCCAGCGGACCGCGCCGTCCCGGTCGAACTCGACCACGCGATTGCCGTTGGTGAGCCCGGCCAGCACGCCGCCGTCGGGGAGGGCGATCGCCGTGAACGGCCAGGTCTTGGCCGCCGGATCACCCGCCGCGTGCGTGTCGATCCGCGCCAGCTCCCGGCCCGTCGCGTCGTAGCGGACGATCGCGAAGTCGAGCAGGTGCGGCACGAGGTAGCTGCCGTCGGCCTGCTTTCGCGCCATCCGCGACTGCATGTGGGCGTTCTGCTTTTGGCAGGAGAGCGGAAACTCCGCCTTCACGCCGCCGTCGGCGGCGATCTCCAAGAGCCGGGGATTCGGCCCCGCTTCGGTGAGCACGTAGCTGCCCTCGGCCGTCTTCTGGATGCTGTTGACCTCGTCCTGCGTGCCGTCGTACCGCCAGACGATCTTCCCGCCGCTGCCCGCAGCGGGCTGCACCTCGATGGCGGCGCCCCGCGGCGAGTCCGGGCCTTTCGAGAGCGCCAGGAGCACGTTGCCGTCCGGCAGCACCCAGCCCTCCCGCGACGCGTTGGGCCACGACCACTCGACGCGGCCCGCGGGGTGCACGGCGTCGATCTCCACCAACGCCGTGCGGCCACCGCAGACGAGCACCCGCCGCGACGTGGCGGCCGACCGCGGCAGCCGCTTGATCCTGATGCGACGGTATTCCATCTGGCCGCGGTCCCCCTCCAGGCCGATCGGCCCGGTCGGCGGCACCTTCATGTCGGCGGTAAGCAACTCGCCGTTGCAGGTGGCCTTCGCCACGCCGCCGGTCACCGTCACCTCGAGCTCGTTCCACTCCTGCGGCCTGTACTTCTCCAGCTTGTTCCAGGGGCCGGCCAGCAGGTAGTCGCGGCACTGCAGCTGCGGCTGCCGGATGAAGACGCCGCTGTCGGCGTTGGGCGTGGCGCGGAATTCGAGCCGCAACACGAAATCGTCGGGGAACTCCCGCTCGGTCCAGAGCTGCTGGATACGGCGGCCTTCCGGCGGCGTCTTCACGACGAGCCGACCGTTGATCGCAGCGTAGCGGCCGTCGCTCGAAACGGTCTTGCCGGCGAACGACTCCGCCTCCTTCACGTCGACCCACACCGGCGCGTCGGGGGGCGGGTTCGGCTGGGGCTTCCGCGGCGGCGTGGGTCGGAAACCCCAGCCGGTGAGGTCGCGGCCGTTGAACAGGCTTTCGAAGCCCTCCTCCACCACGAAGGGGTCGGCCGCGGTATCGATGAAGCCGAGCGTGGCGAAGACCGGACGCAGCGCCGCGGCCCAGCGGTCGTAGCCCGCTGGATTCAAGTGCAGCAGATCGGGAAAGAATTCCGGCCGAGCGTCACCCGCCGGGTCGGCAAAGAGCGTCCAGGTGTCGAGCACGGTGATCTGCGGGTCGCCCCGCACGGCCGTGTCGACCAGGCCGTTGAGCCGGCGGATCGTGTCGGCGGGCCGCTTCTTCTGCGCGGAGCTCGGCAGCACGCGGCAGACGACGATCGGCGTCATCCCGCCGCGGCGGGCGTCGTGCTCCTTCACCGCGGCGACGATCTTCCGCAGGTTGCGGTCGATCGCCTCCGGGTCGATGCCCACCTCGATGTCGTTGGTGCCCGCGAGCAGGACGATCGCGGCCGGGTCGAGCGCGAGCACGTCGGCGGCGAGGCGAATCAGCATGCCGCGGGTGGTGTCGCCGCCGATGCCCCGATTGGCGAGCTTCATGCCGGGGAAGCGGTCACCAAAGCCGTCGCCCCAGCCGGCGGTGATCGAGTCGCCGAGAAACACGACGCTCCCCTTGTCGGCGGCGACCCGCTGCGACCAGGCCCGCCGCCGCTCCCGCCAGCCCTTCACGTAGCCGTCGTAGCGACGGAGGCTGCCTTCGCCAGGCAAGCCGTCCTCGACGGCTGGCAGTTCGAAAGGGTCGGCCGGCGGCTGGGCGACCGCGGCCGCCGCGACCCCCGCCAGCATCGCCGCCGCCAGCCACGTGCGGGCCCACCACCCGCTCCCCCGGTCGCCCTCGTGATTCCATGGTTGCATGTCGGTTTCCTCCGGTTCGACCCGCTGCCATCCCCGCTCGCGGCGGCATGATACCCTGTCGCCGCGGCGGAGACGTCGCCGGGACAGCCGGCCGCACACGGAGCATCGCCCATGACACCACCGCTGCACTGCCGTCGTCACGGCCTGCCCGCACTCGCCGTGGTGGCCGCGGTCGCCGGATTCGTGGCGGCGGCCGAGCCCCCCGGCCCGTCGGTTGACATCATCTTCGACACCGACATCGGCAACGACGTCGACGACGTGCTGGCCCTCGGCCTCCTGCACGCGCTCGAGCGACGGGGCGAGTGCCGGCTCCTGGCCGTGACGATCACGAAGGACAGCCCGCTGGCCGCCCCGTTCACCGACGCGGTCAACGAGTTCTACGGCCGAGGCGACATCCCCATCGGCGTCGTCCGCGGCGGCGTCACGCCGGCCGCCGGGAAATTCCTGCCGCTCGCCGAGGCCCGCGACGGCGACCGGCTCCGCTACCCGCACGACCTCGTCGACGCGGCCGCCACGCCGGAGGCGGTGCAGCTGCTGCGCCGGACGCTCGCCGGCCGGCCCGACCGCTCGGTCGTGATCGTGCAGGTGGGCTTCTCGACGAACCTCGCCCGGCTGCTCGACTCGCCGGCCGACGACGCCTCACCCTTGAACGGCCGCGATCTGGTGGCGGCGAAGGTGCGGCTGCTCTCGCTGATGGCCGGCGCGTTCGCGCCTATCAAGGGCAACGACCGGTTCGGCGAATACAACATCGTCACCGATCTCGCCACGGCCCGAAAGCTCGCCGACGAGTGGCCGACGCCGGCCATCTGGAGCGGCTACGAGATCGGCACCGCGCTGCCCTACCCCGCCACGAGCATCGTGCACGACTACCGGCACACGCCGCACCATCCGCTCGCCGAAGCCTACGTGCTCTACCAGCCGCCGCCCCACAACCGGCCGACCTGGGACCTCACGAGCGTGCTCGCGGTGGTCCGCCCCGACCGGGGCTACTTCGGGCTCTCGCAGCCCGGCCGCGTCACGATCGGCGCGGACGGTCGGACGACGTTCGAGCCCGCCGCCGACGGCCGCGATCGCCACCTCACTGCGACTCCCGAGCAGGCTGCCCGAGGCATAGAAGCCTTCGTCAACCTCTGCAGCGAGCCGGTCTGCGCCCGCTGACGCGACGAGGATGCGGACCCGGCTCCCGCCCTGCGACACGCCGCGGTTGTCCCGGCACGTTGGCGGTCGTAGAACACGGTCCGGCGGCGGCGCTGCATGCCGACGCCTCGTCCCGTCACGAAGGAGCTTTCCCATGGCCGACCCGACCCCCCAGCAACGGCTCGAACGGCTTGGCATCCCGCTGCCGCCGGCGCCGAAGCCAGCGGGTGTCTACAAGCCGGGCCTCGTCGTGGGCCGCCACCTGTACGTGTCGGGGCACGGCCCCCTTCTCGGCGACGGCACGCTCATCCAGGGCGTGGTGGGCCGCGGCATGGATGCCGACGCCGGCAAACAGGCGGCGCGGCAGGTCGGTCTGGCGATCCTCGCCACGGTGATCGCCACAGTGGGCAGCCTCGACAAGGTGAGCCGGGTCATCAAGGTGCTCGGCATGGTCAACTGCACCCCCGAGTTCGACCGGCACCCACACGTGATCAACGGCTGCAGCGAGCTCTTCGCCGAGATTTGGGGGCCCGACGCAGGCGTCGGAGTCCGCAGTGCCGTGGGCATGGGTTCGCTCCCCTCCGGCATCGCCGTCGAGATCGAGGCCCTCTTCGAACTGGCCTGAACGCCGCGGCCGAACGCGTTGCCCCGCCCCGTGGCGTGACGTATTCTTCAGAAAGGTTTTTCGGCCGGTTTCCCCAGGGTGCGGACCCGGCACAGCCAGACCAGTCCAGCCACTGCGGGGCGCACCATGATGCCTGGAGGCACGGCCGAGCGACGCCCGCTGCCGGCACGGGCCGCGGTCCTGGCGGCACTCCTGTTCGCGACGACGCCGGGCCTGCAGGCCAGCCGAGCCGCGGAATCGGAACAGCCGCCCCCGATCTCTGCCGCTTTTTTCACCGAGCGGGTACGGCCGCTGCTCGAGCGCCGCTGCGGCGAGTGCCACGGCGCCGAGGCGGCCGAAGGCGGCCTGCGTCTCGACTCGCTCGCCGGCATCGCGCAGGGCGGCAAGTCCGGCCCGGCGGTGCGACCGGGCGCGGCCGACACGAGCCTCCTGATCCAGGCCGTCCGCCGGCTCGACGAATCGCTGGCGATGCCCCCCGACGAGCCGCTCGCGCAGGATGAGATCGCCACCCTCGCCGAGTGGATCGCGGGCGGCGCACCGCATCCCGACGGCGCGATCCCCGCCGTCGCCGCGACCCCCGCCCACGCGGGCCGGGGCCGCGACTTCTGGTCGATGCAAGCGCCTGTCCGGTCCGAACTGCCGCGGGTGTCGGCCGCCCACGGCGGGGCCACGGCCCACCCGATCGACGCCTTCATCTTCGCCGATCTTGAGTCGCGCGGCCTCGAGCCGACGGCCCGCGCCGACAAGCCTACGCTGATTCGCCGGGCCACCTTCACGCTCACCGGCCTGCCGCCGACGCCGGACGAGGTCGACGCGTTCGTGGCCGACGATTCGCCCGACGCGTTCGCGAAGGTGGTCGACCGGCTGCTTGCCTCGCCCCACTACGGCGAGCACTGGGCGCGGCACTGGCTCGACGTCGTCCGCTACGCCGACTCCAACGGCCTCGACGAAAACATCGCCCACGGCAACGCCTGGCGCTATCGCGACTGGTGCATCCGCGCCCTCAACGACGACGTGCCGTTCGACCGGTTCCTGCGGGAGCAGATCGCCGGCGATTTGCTCGCCGCCGACACGGCCGATGAGTCGCGGCGGTCCGATCTCGTCGTCGCCACCGGGTTCCTCTCGCTGGGGCCCAAGGCGCTCGCCGAGGGCGATCTCACCAAGCTGGTCATGGACATCGTCGACGAGCAGATCGACACCACGGGCCGGGCGGTGCTCGGCCTGTCGCTCGGCTGCGCCCGCTGCCACGACCACAAGTTCGATCCGATCTCCCAGGCCGACTACTACGCGCTGGCCGGCATCTTCAAGAGCACGAAGACGATGGAGTCGCTCAAGCGGCTCGCCAAGTGGCACGAGCACGTGATCGCCACGCCGGCCGAACAGGAGCGGCTCAAGGAACACGAGGATCGGATCGCCGCCGGCAAGAAGGGAATCGAAACGTTCCTGGCCGACACGCGGCGGCAGCTCGCGGCGGTCGCCGCGGCCGGTCAGGCGACGGGCGACGGCACGATCGCCGCCCCGGCCGACGGATCGAAGCCGCCGGCGGAGCTGCCGGAGGAGCAGTTTCCAGCGGAGGCCAAGGCGAAGCTGGCGGCGCTCCGCGAGGCGCAGAAGAAGCTCGAGGCCGACCGGCCGACGCTCCCGGCGGCGATGGGCGTCGCCGAGGGCATGCCGGAGGAGACACGGATCCACGTCCGCGGCAGCCATCTGATGCTCGGCGAGACGGTACCCCGCGGCGTGCCGACGGTGCTCCAGCTCGACGGGCCGCTGGCCGTGCCGGCCGAGCGGAGCGGCCGCCGCGAGCTGGCCGACTGGCTCGTCGACCCGCGGCATCCGCTCACCGCGCGGGTGCTGGCCAACCGGCTGTGGCGCTGGCACTTCGGCCGCGGCATCGTCCGATCCACCGACAACTTCGGGCTCACCGGCGAACGGCCCACCAACCAGCCGCTGCTCGACTGGCTGGCCATTCAGCTCGTCGATTCGGGCTGGTCGCTCAAGGCGATGCACCGCCTCATCCTCCTGTCCCACGCCTGGCAGCGGTCGAGCGACGTGGCCACGAGTCCCACGGCCGCAGACTGCCTGCAGGCCGACCCCGACAACATGCTCTGGTGGCGGGCCGACGTCCGCCGTCTCGAGGCCGAGTCGATCCGCGATGCGATGCTCGCGGCCAGCGGCCGGCTCGACCGCACGATGGGCGGGTCGCTGCTGCACGTCGCCAACCGGGCGTTCATCTTCGACCACACCTCCAAGGACGAGACCCGCTACGAGACCGGCCGCCGATCGATCTATCTGCCGGTGATCCGCAACCACATCAGCGACGCCCTGTGGCTGTTCGACTGCACCGACGGCGCCGTCGGCTCCGGCGACAGGCCGACGTCCACGGTCGCCTCGCAGGCGCTCTATCTGCTCAACGCCGACTTCGTGATCACCACCGCCGAGTCGATCGCCACGAGCCTCGTCGCCGCCGCACCGCACGACACAGACACCCGCATGCTGCTTCTCTTCCGCCGCCTGTTCGGCCGCCGGCCGACGGCCGCGGAGGCCGCGACGGTATCGCGGTCGCTCGAGAAACTCGCGGCGGAGCTCGCCGCCGAGGGCATCGCCCCCGCCGACCGCGAGACGGCGGCCTGGACGGCGGTCTGCCAGTCGCTCGTGGTGGGCAACGAGTTCGTGATGCTGCGGTGACCCGCCTCCCGGGAACGTGACGATCATGTGGAACCAGTGTGCCAGCCGCCGCAGCGTGCTCGAGCAGTCTGCCGTCGGCTTTGGCTGGCTCGCCGCGGCGGCCCTCCTCGGCCGGTCTTCGGCCGACGCCGCGCCGGCGCCCCCGGCGGGCTTCCTGCTGCCCGCCCGCGCCCGCCGCGTGATCTTCATGTTCATGAAGGGTGGCCCCTCCCACATCGACACCTTCGACCCAAAGCCAAAGCTCACCGCCGACGACGGCAAGGACCTGCCCTTCGCGAAGCCACGGGTGCAGTTCGCGGAGACGGGCAAGCTGCTGGCCTCGCCTTGGAAGTTTCGGCCCTACGGACAGAGCGGCATCCAAGTGAGCGAGCTCTTCCCGCACGTCGCCCGCCACGTCGACGACATCTGCTTCCTGCACTCGGTCCACGGGACGAACGCCGCCCACGGCGGCGCGGTGCTGAAGCTCCACACGGGCAGCGACACCTTCATCCGGCCAGGCATGGGCGCCTGGATCAACTACGGCCTCGGCACGGAGAACGACAACCTGCCCGGCTTCGTCACGATCTGCCCGACGCTCGCCCACGGCGGCGTGAACAACTGGGGCGCCGGCTTCCTGCCGCCGGAGTTCCAGGGCGTGCCGCTCGGCGTGGCCAGCAGCCCGGCCAAGGAGGCCCGCGTCAAGTACATCGCCAATCCCCGCTGGTCACGGGCGGTGCAGCGGACGCAGCTCGATTTGCTCGAGGAGCTCTCCGCCGGCGGTCCGGCCCATGACCCGCTCGTCGAGGCGCGTCTCAAGTCGTTCGAGCTGGCATTCCGCATGCAGACCGAGATGCCCACCGTGCAGGACCTCTCCGGCGAGACGAAGCGGACGCTTTCGCTCTACGGACTCGACGATCCGGTCACGGAGAACTTCGGCCGGCAGTGCCTGATGGCCCGCCGGTTCGCCGAGGCGGGCGTGCGGTTCATCCAGGTCACGCACAGCGACGCGAAGGTGCAGTGGGATCAGCACAGCGACCTCCTGACCGGCCACACCGAGAAGGCCGCCGAGGTCGACAAGCCGATCGCCGGCCTGCTGGCCGATCTCAAGGACCGCGGTCTGCTCGACGACACGCTCGTGCTCTGGGGAGGCGAGTTCGGTCGCACGCCTGTGGCCCAGGGCAAGAACGGCCGCGACCACAACCCCGAAGGCTTCACGATGTGGATGGCGGGCGGAGGCGTGAAGGGGGGCTACCGCCACGGCAGCACTGACGAGTACGGCTACTACGCGGTCGAAGACAAGATGCACATCCACGACGTGCACGCCACGCTCCTGCACCTGCTGGGCATCGACCATCTCAAGCTCACCTACCGGCACGCCGGCCGCGACTTCCGGCTCACGGACGTGGCCGGCCGGGTGCACACGGCGGTGCTCGCATGACGCCACGGGTGCCAGCTGACCGGAGCGGCCGATGCTGACGCCCGCCTCACGGCTCCGCGACTTCCCCGTGCTCGCGGACCAGGCCTACCTCAACACCGCCGCCGAGGGCATCCCCTCCCCGGCCGTGGCCCGCGCCGTCGAGGCCTATCTCCGCGACAAGCTCGACGGCATGAACGGCCGCCAGGCCCACTTCGCCCGCGTCGAGGGCTGCCGCGAGGCGGCGGCACGGGCGATCGGCATGCGGCCAGCCGAGGTGGCGTTCTGCTCCTGCTCCTCCGAGGCCTACAACCTGCTCGCTACGGCGATCGATTTCGCAGCCGGCGACGAGGTGGTGGTCTCCGACCTCGACTTTCCGGCCGGCGTCACCCCCTGGCTCGTGCCCTCGGCCCGCTGCACGCCCCGCCTGTGGACGTCGACCGGCGGTCGGCTCGACGTGGGCGATCTCGAACGGCTGCTCTCGCCGCGGACGAGGCTCGTGCAGCTGTCGCTGGTGAGCTTCTGGAACGGCCACCACCTCGACTGGGACGCCGTGCACGAGACGGTCCGCCGCCGGTCACCCTCGGCCCTGATCGCGGTCGACGTGACGCAGGCGGTCGGCCGCGTGGCCCGTCTCTGCCCCGGTGCCGACCTCGTGATCTCGAGCACCCACAAGTGGCTGCTCGGACTGCACGGCGGCTGCATCGTGGGCGTGGGCGACGCCGCGGCCGACCGGCTCACGCCCCGCGCCGGCGGCTGGAACAACCTGGAGAACGCCTTCGACGCCGACCGCTTCGAGCGGGCGGCCATCCGCCGGGGCGCCGCCGGCTACGCCGTCGGCATGCCGAACTTCGCCGCGATCTACGCGCTCGAGGCGGCGCTGCTGTCCATCGAGTCGATCGGCGTCGCCACGATCGCGGCCCACGCCGATCCGCTCGTCGCCCGTGCCGCCGCGGGGCTCGCCGCCGCGGGGCTCGAGCTCATGTGCCCCCTCGAGGCGGCCCGTCCCGGCGGCATCCTCGCCTTCCGCCATCCCGACACCCAGCGGCTGCACGAACTGCTCGAGCAGGACAAGATCCGCGTGATGCACCACGCCGGCCGGATCCGGATCGCGATCCACGGCTACAACACGGCCGACGACGTCGATCGGCTCCTCGACGCGATCCGCCGCTGGCAGGCCGGCGGCGCGGCTGGCTGAGCGGCAGCGAACGTCCCACGCCGCCGGCAAGCCTGGCGCTCGGCGAGCCGGGATCGGCGGAAGCTCGACGAGCTTGGAGGATTTCGCATGTCCAAGACGTCTGGAGCGTCACAGGGCGTCGCGCGAAATCATCCCGCGAGGAGACTTCCGCCGGCCCGGCGGAGATCGCTCTGACCTTCTATATTCGCCCGTGGATCGACTCACGCCTGCACGTGGCGGGCGCATCACCTCGTCCACAGCTTCGCGAACTTCGCCGGATCACGGATGTCGCCGTCGCCCGTCGGCGAGTAGGCGGTCCGCTCCGTCTTGCCGTCGCGAACCCGGGCGCGCACGAGATTGAAATGCCACGGAAAAAGCTCCTTGGGCGTGCCGCCGGCGATCCCCTTTTCGGGATCGAGCGTGAAGGCGTCCTCTCCCACGATCGGCAGCCGCAGCTCGATGCTCCAGCGTTTCTCGCCACGATGCGTGGCGACCTGCGCGCCGCTGCTCCACACCAGGCCGCGGCCGCCGGGAGCCTCGTCGGCGTCGTAGAGCCGGCCGGCGGGATCGACAGCGATCTCGTACCGACCGCGGGTGGGCGTCTCGATCAGCAGGAGGACGTGGTCGCCCTCAAGCAGCCGCGGATCGTCGTTGCCCGTCGCTGAGCCCCGGCCGCCCTGCATGTCGGGCTCGTCACACACGATGCCGAAGTGGAGCACGCTCCCCTCCCGCAGCACCTGGAACCTGCCGCCCACCCTGGAGCCGGGGGCGCTCGGCGACGCGGGCAGGAGCGGCGCGACGCGGTAGGTGCCCCACCAAGCGGGGTCCACGACGCCATCGAAGGCCTTCGTCTTCATCGGTTTGCCGTCGGTCTGGGTGGTTTCCAGCACGCGATAGCTCAATTCAGTGTCGCGTTTACGGGCCAGCTGCGCCTGAAGCGCGTGCATCGGTTTCATCACGGCGGCGACCTGCGCGATCCGCCGACCCGGGGGGCTCCCGGGATCGGCCGCCTTCCGGGCGGCCTCGAGGAGCTCCAGCGACTCGCCGATCTTCGCGGCGTCGGTGCTCATGTGCATCCAGTTCGCCTCGGCGTGGTCGACGAAGGCCCGCATCGCCTCCGCCGCAGGACCGTAGTACGCCTGGAAGAAGTCGGCGAGGATCGCATCCACGTCCTGGTCCACGTCCCAGTAAAGCCGGGCGGCGACGTAGAGGTTGAGGTGCTCGATGGCGAGCTCGTCGTAGCCGAAGCTGGCTTCCTTGCCGGCGGGATGCGTGTAGATCTCGAGCTGCTCGCCGAGCGTGGCGCCCGCGAGCTCCTTCAGGTCGGCGGCGATCCGGTGGGGAAAGTAGACGGGCCGGCCCGCCTGGTCGGGCCGGGCGTTGGTGGCGTAGTCCCAGGTGATGTAGGTGCGCGACGGGAGTTTTTTGAGCCACTCCGCCCGCAGGCTGCGGCGATCGTTCCACAGGGCTTCATCCCAGAAATCCTGCCTGTGCCGCGTCTCGATGATGGCGAGGTTCGGGCTCATCCGATCGATCTTGGTCGGCGGCAGCGTGTAGCCGCTGTAGGCCAGTCCGCTGATGAGACGGTCGGGGTGGCTCTCGTGCAGTTCCAACGCCACCCGGTTGAGATACCCCCAGACATGGTCCGACATGCTGCCGTTCCAGCCGCGCTCCGGCGTGAGCTGTGCCATCCACGCCGGGTCGTCGGCGGTGAGCCCGCCGTAGCCGTCGACGAGGTCGATGTTGTGCATCGGCTCGTGGAAGTGGTCGAACATCGCCCGCGCATGCTGCACCTGCTTCTCCAGGAGCAGCGGAGACAGCAGGTTCGGCACGCCGTCTTCCTTGAAGGTGGTGTCGGGCTTGCCGCCCCTCACGAGATACATCTCAGGATGCTTCCGCTTCATCTCCTCGCGCTTGATGACGAACTTGATTCCGTGGCAGATCTGCGGGAAACCGACGAGCTCCGCGCCGTGGTTGAGGCCCAGCCGCAGGTTCCACAGCGCCTTCTCGCCGATACCGGTGTGCTCGGTGTAGTAGATGAACCGCCGCACGGGGAAGTCGGGCACGACGGTGCGCTGCACCTGGGGCAGCGGAATCGTCTCGCGCTGCGGAATCACCTCGCCCAGCTCGCCCGGGGCGAACCAGCGGCAGCCGAGGCCGCGCAGGAACTCGGTCACGGCGTTGAACGTGCCGCCGTCGTCCTGGTCCCAGACGTCGAGGTTGGCGTGGTAGCGGAAGTGCAGGTCGCGGGCGGGATTCCAGAACGTGTCGCCCGTGATCGTGTCCCAGGCGGCGTTCACGCGCCTGGTCTCGTCGGCCGAGCGGCTGTGGCCCCAGGGCTCGATCGGCACGAAGTCCTTGTCGGGCCCGACGAGCGCGAGCCAGTCCTGGCCCGATTCCATGCGGAAGGCCCCGTGCGCAAGCCCATCCGTGGCCAGGCCGAGGGCGTCGGTGTGCCGGCTCGTGCCGACGAAGATCGCAGCCTTGCCGGCCGTGCGCTCGCTCACGATCGGCAGCGTGCCG
Organism: Pirellulales bacterium; assembly: GCA_044344895.1. Taxonomy (GTDB): domain Bacteria; phylum Planctomycetota; class Planctomycetia; order Pirellulales; family UBA1268; genus CAMCQY01. The sequence continues at coordinate 14,148 of JBIJCD010000019.1, forward strand.
CCCGTCATTTTCACGAGGCAGCGCTGCAGCTCCGTGGCCGCCAGCTTCGTCATGCGGGCCGGCGTGCCTGCAATGACGATCTCGGAGCGTGGCGTGCCACGGTCCACGAGGTCGACGGCCTCCGCTGGAAGCACGGCCAGCGGCACGATGATCGCCGCGACGAGAGCGAGCACCGGGGGTCGGAACGCTGATTTCACGGCTGCCTTCACGTTGATGCGAAAAACAGCCGCGTTGCCGTGTCGCAAAGCATCGCCTGGCGGTCTTCGGCCGAGAGGAAGTCGAGCCGTTCCCGCACGAGCGCCAGCGACGCGGCGTAGCCATGGCCCTCGCCGGCCTGGTAGGGGCAGTCGGTCGCCCACATCAGCCGCTTCGCTCCGTAGGCGTCTCGGAGCTCGCGGATCATGCCGCCCAAGTCGTCGTACGGGGGCGACTTCTTGCCCAGCGCATAGAACGCCGAGGTCTTCACGTGCACGTGCGGAAACTTCGCCAGTGCCAGCAGCCGGTCGAGGTCGCCGCGGTCGATCCCGCCCCGCATGCCGATCCGCGCGAAGTGGTCGATGACGACGGGCGTGCGGGGAAACGCCGCGCAGGTCTTCTCGATGATCGGCAGGGCGTCGGGATCGGCCAGAAGGCACATCGCAAGGCTGTCGTCGGCGCCGCAGGTCCACATCGCCTTCATGCCGGCGTCCTGCTCCCAGGTCGCGGCCTTCTCGCGGCTGGCGTAGAGTCGGAAGCCGCGGACGCCGCGGGCCGCGAGCTCCCGCATGCGGGCCACGACGCCGGGGCTCGAGTGGTCGACGATCCCCACGCCGCCGAACGTGCCGGGGTGTCGGGCCATCGAGTCGAGCATGTAGCGGTTGTCGAAGCCGTAGAAGCTCATCTGGATGAGCACCACCCGCGATACGCCCAGCGGCCGGCACATCGCCAGCAGTTGGTCTGCCGTGAAGCTCGGCGGCTGCATGTCGGCCCGCGCAAAGCCATCCGCGAGCGGATAGGCGACGAGGTCGGGCGTCCAGACGTGCACGTGGGCGTCGACGAATCCGTCGGCCGCCGGCTGCGGCACGGCGGCCTGCGCGCTCCCGACGACGACGGCCGCGCCGCCCGCGGCCACTCCCTGCATCCACTCGCGACGTGAAATCATCCTGCACCTCGCTGTCGCTCGAGTCACTCTATCCCCGTGCCCACCGCTCATGCCCGACGTCCCCCGGTCGATGGCCCGCCGTCGGCACCGAACCGATCGATGAACCCGCCGATGAACGCCATGGCCCGCTCCACCTCCGCGACCGGCACGAACTCGTCGGCGGCGTGTGCCTGGTCGATGCTGCCCGGGCCGAAGACGATGCTGTCGATCCCCTGCCGCGAGAGCTTGCTGGCGTCGCTGCCGTAGGGCACACCGACGGCGACGGGATCGAGCGACTGCTCGGCGGCCACGGCGACGGCCACGCGGACCACGGCGGCGTCGACCGGCGTGTCGAGCGTCTCGTCGACGAGCAGGAGCGGCTGCTCGATCTCGGCCCGGAACGAGGCGTCGGCCGCGGCCAGCCGGTCGATCACCCGCTGGTACTCGGCGACTGCGGACTGCGGTGTCTCCCCCGGCAGCAGCCGCCGGTCGATCGCCAGTGTGCAGGTCTCGGGCACGATGTTGATCTGCACGCCGCCCTGGATCGTGCCGATGCTGCCGGTGGCGGTGCCCAGCAGCGGGTGCCGCCGCGCAGCGAGGCCGCTGTGATGCTCGTCGAAGGCCAGGGCAAGCCGGGCCGCGCCCAGGATCGCACTCGTGCCCAGCTCCGGCCGCGAGGAGTGGGCGGCGCGGCCGTCGACCCGCACATGAAAGCGGGCGACGCCCTTCGTCGCGGTGACGATCCGCAGATTTGTCGGCTCGGCGACGATCGCCGCATCGGCCGTGGCCCCCTCGCAGAGCGCGACGACGCCCCGATAGGCGTGCTCCTCGTCGACGACGGCCGCCAGCCAGACGTCGCAGGGTGGCGGCCGCCGCGAGCCGGCGCGGTCGACCACGGCCTGGGCCATCGCGGCCAGACCTGCCTTCGTGTCGCAGGAGCCGCGGCCGTAGAGCCGGCCGTCCCGCACCGTCGGCGTGAAAGGCGGGATCGTCATCCCCGCGACCGACACCGTGTCCATGTGGGCCTCGAGGATGATCTTCCGCGAACGATCGGCCCCGGGCAGCACGGCGACGAGGTTGTCGCGGCCGGGCAGCACCGGCTGCGTGAACGTCTCGATGCCGTGGCGACCGAAGAACTCCCGCAGGAACCGGGCCACGCCCGCCTCACCGGGACCGCCGTAGGCGGGATTCACGCTGTCGATGCCCACGAGCTCCGCGAGCAGGTCGATCACCGCCGACATGGCACGTTCCCGGAATCTGCTTGTCAGGGACGCTTGCCGAACACGAACGCGTGGTTCACCGGCACGGTCACCGTCTGCCCCGAATCGGAGACGAGGCCGATCTGGCCGGGCTTGGCGAAGTCGATCCGCTTCACGCGGCCGAAGCCCGCGGGCACGCGGGCCGCCCCCTGGATGTAGCGGATCTCCGTGGGCTTCTTCGCATCGAGCTCGACGGCCGTGCGGATACCCTGCTTCGTGAGCAGGTTTTCCTGTGTCGAGGGGACGAGGCCGTCGGCGAAGAACGCGCAGACGTCCTCGAGGCCGAGGCAGCTGTTGCGGCCGTTCCAGGGGCTGCCGTGGCGGCCGCGATTTTCGATCCAGAAGGCCGTCGTCGGCAGCACGTCAGGATCGCGGAGCGCGAACCAGACCCAGCCGTCGGCCGAGTTCACCGCCGCCGTCCACGCTGGGCCGCCGCCGAGCGCCGCCTTGTCGGCGACCACCGCCAGCAGGTCGGCATAGCCCCGGCGGGTCGGAAACCGTGAGCAGTCGACCTCGGCCGGGCTCTTAAAGAGGCTCGGCACGCGGGCGAGGTCGGTGAACGTCCCGCCCACGGCGAGCGCCTGATACTCGCCGTTGGCCGGGTCGCTGAAGACACCGGGATTCGTCATGCCGAGCTTGAACGGGCTCACCGACACGGCGACGACACCCTCCTGCTCCGGCATCGCCAGCGTGGCATGATGCCCCAGCGGCGCGGGGCCCGCGAAGCCCTCGATCACGTGCGTGCTGTAGACGACCGGCTGGCCGGGCTCGAGCGCGAGCCGCTTCGTGACCTTGCCGGGGCGGACCTTCGTGTCGAGCGTGAGCGTGAGCGTCTCGGTGCCGTCGGCCTCGCGGCCGCGGCCGGCGAACGTCCAGGCCGCGGTGGCCGCCTCGCCGTGAGGCGCATGCTGCTGGCCCTGGAACGCCGCGGCATTGCCGCCGAACGGCAGGCAGAAGAAGTCGCCGCGGAGCGGCACGAGCACGGCCGCCGGCAGGTCCTTGAGCCGCTCATCCTGCCAGGGGCTGATGTGGTAGGGCTGGAACGGCCTGCCGCGACGGTCGAACGTGACCGGCGCCATGTGGCCGCCGAGCTTCGTGACCGCCACCTCGACGTCGTCGTTGGCGAGGATCCACGACGGCTGCGCGTAGATCTCCCGCTCCACTGCCGCCTCGTTCGCGTCACCCTGTCCGGCTGCCAGCATCGCCATCAGCGTCACTCCTGCCTGCGTGAAAGTCGTGATCGGAGCCCTGTGTCCTCGGGCCGCCCCCCCCATGATCGCTCTCATGAAAAGACCTCCTCGAGGGCGCGGCGCATGACGGCGGCCATGTCGGCCTCCGCGGCGACGGTCGGCCGGTCCTGGCCCGTCCAGTAGCCGACCCCGAGCACGCCCTGCCCCACCAGCATGCCCAATCCGTCGAGGGTCGTGCAGCCCGCGGCCTGCGCCTCGGCCAGAAACCGGGTCCGCGGCGGATTGGGGATGACGTCGGCCACGACGAGGCCGGGGCGGAGGGTGGCCGCGGCCACCGGCACGCGGGCCGCCGCGTCGCCGAGGCCGATGCTCGTGCAGTTGACGAGCACGTCGGCGTCCCGTGGCACGGCGACGTCGCCCGTCCAGCCCGCGACCGATACTTCGATCGGCTTCGCGGCCCGCACGATCCGGGCGAACTCT
>JBIJCD010000280.1:0-5265 GCA_044344895.1 Pirellulales bacterium
CTTGCATCCGACCGCCGACCCCGCCGAGGCGACGAGGGCCGCGAGCAGGAACGCAGAACAGGCTGACCGCCGCCGATGCTCTCCGCTGACAGCCTGCGGATACCGGCTGCGAGCAATCCCGACGACTCGTTCCGCGCTCATGCGTTGGCCTCCAGACGTGCGACTTTGCCGAAAAGTATCGGTCGGCCGCCTGGGGGGGAAATAGGGTTTAACGCGGAAAAAAGTCAACGCCATCGCCGCGGCCCAACCTCCGCGCAGTCCGGGGGGAATGGGCAAGCGACGGCCGGCCGCCGAAGCGATGAAACGCCGCCCGCCACCCGCGACGCCGGGGCGAGATCGATCGGCATGGAGTGCTCGTGCGCGGAAACCGCGCATGGCTCCCGGCCCGCGGATCGCCCCGGCCCTCGGGAATCCCTACTTCTTGATGCCGGCGTACCGCTTCGACACCGCGTCCCAGTCGATCACGTTGTAGAACGCGTTGACGTAGTCGGCGCGGCGATTCTGGTAGAGCAGGTAGTAGGCGTGCTCCCAGACGTCGATTCCCAAGAGCGGCGTGTTGCCGTGCATGATCGGGCTGTCCTGGTTGGCCGTGCTCTCGATGAGCAGTTTCCCCTGCGGGTCGGCCGACAGCCACGCCCAGCCGCTGCCGAACCGCTTCATGGCGGCGTCGCTGAAGGCTTCCTTGAACTTGTCGAAACCTCCGAACACGCTGCGGACGGCCTCGCCGAGGTGGCCGGCCGGCTCCCCACCCTTGCCCTTGCCGAGGGTGGTCCAGAAAAGCGAGTGATTGGCATGGCCGCCGCCGTTGTTGCGCACCACGGTGCGGATCGCCTCGGGCACCTTTTCCAGGTCGGCGATGAGCTTCTCCACCGGCAGGGCGGACAGGGCGGGGTGGGCCTCCAGGGCTTTGTTGACGTTGGTCACGTAGGCCGCGTGGTGCTTGTCGTGGTGGATTTCCATCGTGCGGGCATCGATGGACGGCTCGAGGGCGTCGAAGGCGTACGGCAGGGGAGGGAGGGTGTAGGCCATGGCGGAACGTCTCCTGGATGCTGGGAAGCCGAAAGTCGGAAGGAAAGTCTGGCGCCCGTGTGGATCCGCGGTCGAGCGTGGGCGGATGGTACCGCAGAGCCGATCGCACGGCAAATGGCCGACGGCAGACTGTGCCGAACCTGCCGCGCATGCGTCCTGCCCTGCCTGCCCGCCCGGCACTGAATCCGCCGCGCCGGATTGGCCGAATCCACCAGAGCGGTTCGACCCTGGTGCGGCAAGGATGCCCGCCACGGACCGCGCGGGATCTGCGGATCCTGCGGCCTTCGGAATGGAATCCGCCCTCATGTCTCTCGCAGCCAGCCAACGCCGCGATCAGCGCCGGCGCCTGGTGCTTTCGTGGAGCCGCGCCGGCTCCGCGTCATCGTCCCCCGCACCGGAGCCCCGACGGCTGGCCGACTACGGCCCGGACGCGTTGCCCGAGCGGCAGCCAGCCGTGGCGACGCTCGTGCCGACCGGACTCGGCGGGTTCGCGATCGCCGCCGGCGTCATCCTGTCGCTCATGGCGGCAGCCACAGGCGTGGGCCTGTGGGAAACGATCCACGGCGGGCAGTTGTTCGGAAGCGGAGGCGGGAGGTTCGCGCAGACGCTCGCCGCCGTGCGTCATTGCCTCGACATCCGGTCGTTCGCATCGCTGGCCGGCTGGCTGGCGCAGGTGTGCCTCGTCGTCGCCACGACCCTGGCTCTCGTGGTCCGGCTCATGCGACGGCACCGTCGCGACGACTATCGCGGCCGCTACCGGGCCTGGGGCTGGCTCGCGGCGGTCTTCACGCTCTCGGCGTGCACGGCGCAGGTGCCGCTGGGCCAAGCCTTCGGCGGACTCGTGTCCGACGCCACCGGGCTGACGCTCGGCCCGGCCGGCATGGGCTGGTGGGTGCTCGCGGCCGTCGTCGCCTGCGGCGGCACCGGCCTGTGGGCGGTGCTGCCGCTCCATGAGCGGGCCGCGACGGCGATTTGGCTGTCGCTGTCGATGGCCTCCTGGGCCGCGGCGGCGGCCTGCATGTGGCTGGCACAGGGGCGGGAGTCGTGGATCGTGTTCGGCAACGCCAGCTGGATGGCGGGTGCCGCGCTGGCGGCCATCGCGATGCTGGCCGCGGCACGATCGGTGATCCGCGAGGTCCGCGGACTGCCGGCCCGGCAGCCGGCCCGCAAGCAGGCGGCGACGCCAGATGCCCCGGCCGCGAAGAAGCCGGCGGCGGCGCCGGCGGCCCGCGCGGACGACGCAGCCATCCGGCACGACCGCGACGACGACGAGCAGCCGCAGTTCACCGCCTACGTCGACGGGTCGGAGGCGGATGACGACGAAGCCGCGGGCCGACACCTCTCCAAGGCGGAGCGGAAGCGGCTGCGGAAGCTGGCCCGCATGAACCGCGCGGCGTGACCGCTTTGACGCCGAGCGCGGGCTGCCCGATAGTGCTGCAGGCAGGCCGGGGACGGGCTTCGTCCACACCCAGGTTCGTGCCGCCGGAGTTCCCCGCATGACCGTTCGTACCCGCTTCGCGCCGAGTCCCACCGGCTACCTCCACATCGGCGGCGTCCGCACGGCGCTGTTCAACTGGCTCTTCGCCCGGCAGCGGGGTGGCCAGTTCATCCTGCGGATCGACGACACCGACTCGGCCCGCAACGTCGAGGAGGCGCTGCAGCCGATCCTGTCGGGCCTCACGTGGCTGGGTATCGATTGGGACGAAGGCCCCGGCGTGGGCGGCCCGCACGCTCCCTACTTCCAGTCGCAGCGGGCCGACCGCCACCGCGCCGCCGTGGAGCGGCTGCTGGCGTCCGGCCACGCCTACCGCGACTTCGCCACGACGGCCGAACTCGACGAGGAGCGGAAGGCGGCCCAGGCGGCCGGCAAGCCCTTCCTCTACAGCCGGCGGTTCGCCGCGTTCACCGACGGCGACGCCGCCCGGTTCGCCGCGGAGGGCCGGCAGAGCGTGGTGCGGCTGAAGATGCCAAGGGAGTCGGCGCTCGTCATCGAAGACGCCGTCCGCGGCCGCGTCGAGTTCGCCTGGGAGCGGGAACAGGACCACGTCATCCAACGGGCAGACGGCTCCTGCCTCTACCACCTCGCCAGCGTCGTCGACGACCACGACCTGGAGATCACCCACGTGATCCGTGCCGAGGAGCACCTCTCCAACACGCCCCGCCAGGCGTTCATCGCGCTGTCGCTCGGCTATCCACTGCCCGCTTACGCCCACCTGCCGCTGGTGGCGGAGCCCGGCAGCCGCACGAAGCTCAGCAAGCGGAAGCTGGCGCAGTATCTGAAGAACCCCGACTTCAAGCAGGTGGCCGAGCATGGCACGCGGATCGCCGAGCGGATCGGCCTCACGGCCGACGCCGACACCTTCAATCCGGTGATCGTCGACTTCTATCGCGAGGTTGGCTACCTGCCCTGGGCCATCGACAACTACCTCGCGCTGCTCGGCTGGTCGTTCGACGACAAGACGGAGTTCTTCTCGCGGGACGAGCTGGTCCGGCACTTCACGCTCGAGCGGATCAACGCGTCGCCGGCGAGCTTCGACCCGAAGAAACTCTGGGCCGTGCAGGACCACTACATGCATGCCCTCTCCGTCGACGAGAAGCTGGCGTTCATGCTGCCCTTCCTCGTGAAGGCGCGGCTGGTGGCCGACCCGGTGCCGGCGGCGGCGGCCGCGACCGTGCGGCGGGTGATCGAGGCCTCCGGCGACAGGCTCAAGGTGGGGGGCGACATCCTCGCCTACGCCGACTTTTTCCTGGTGGACGAGCCGCCGCTCGATCCCGCCGCCGTGACGCAGAGGCTCGAAAAGCCCGGCGTGCGTGGCCTCTTGTCGGCCTACGCCGCGGCGATCCGCACCGTGGAGCCGTTCGAGCCTGGGCCACTCGAGGAGGCTCTCAAGCGGGTGGTGGAGGAGGCCGGGGTGAAGGTGGGCGACCTCGTGCACGCCGTCCGCGTGGCGGTGACGGGCAAGACGGTCGGGCCGGGCCTCTACGACTGCCTCGCCATCCTCGGCCGCGAGCGGTCGCTCGCCCGGCTCGAGCGGTCGCTGCCGCTGGCGGGCTGACGACCGCCGCTGGGCCGCGCGGGCGGCGCAAACCCTGACGGTCGTCGGAAAAAGCGGGGGCCGCCCGACGGCGCCCGGCCGAACTCACCGCTGAACGACCCGTGTCGCCGGAGGATCGCCGTGCGGCCCTGCGCGCCCACCGACCGCGAACCCAGCAGGCTGGCCGCCGTGGCCACCGTGCTGGCCGCTGCGCTCGTGCTGGCTCCCTGCGGCGTGCCGCGCAGCGGCCACGCCGCCGACCTCGGCACCGACCGCGACGCGTTCACGCCCAACACCCACACCGTCGCCCCGGGCACGGCCCTCTGGGAGGGCTCGCACGTCTACATCGACAACCAGTTCGGCAAGCCCACCAACAACTACCCGGAGCTGCTCGTGCGGGTCGGCGCCAACGACTGGCTCGAATGGCGATTCGGCGTCAACTACGGCGTCGGCTCCCAGGGCAACATCGTGACCAGCGTCGAGGTGGGGGAGGGACAGCTGCTGGGCCGCAGCCTGTATGAATCGAGCCTGCTCTACGGCCTCAAAGCGGACCTGTCCGACCAGCAGGGCTGGATCCCGGAGAGTTGCTTCATCGTGGAGGCGTCGACGCCGACCTCGGGCGACGTGTTCGGCACGGTGCCCGTGGCGACAGGCGTGTGCGGCTGGGAGCTGCCGGCCGGCTGTCGGTTCGACGCCGCCCTCCGCTACGCCTACTCCGAAACCCCGCTCGGCTGGTTCAGCCGCTGGAGCCCGTCGGTGATCCTCCGCGTCCCGGTCACCGACCGCTGGGAGGTGCACGCCGAGTATTTCAACACCTGCACCGCGCGCAGGTTCGGGGACACGAACCGGGCCTTCTTCAGCCCCGGCATGCATTACATGCTGACTGAGCGGCTGGAGGTCGGCGTCCGGGTGGGCTGGGGGATCACCGACCTGGCCGCACCGTTCTTCTCCGACGCCGGATTCGGCTGGCGCTGGTGAGCCGGCCGAGGCAGGGCGTCTGAGGACAGCTTCTCCGGCTCCATCCCGATCGTGCACCCTCCAAAACCATGCCATCTGGGCGCAGCCCCCCCGCCCGGGTAGTTATGACGTTCCGGAAAATCATCGCCTTGCACCAACGCCACTGCTTCTCCGACCGCGACCGCTGCACGAACGTGGCCGCGAACGGAATCCTTTCGCCCCCCGCGATGCCACGCCCCTCAGC
>JBIJCD010000282.1:0-5255 GCA_044344895.1 Pirellulales bacterium
TGAGGCCCAGAAAGCCGAACATCGCCCGGCGGCGGTCGCCCGGGCCTCTGGCCGCAAGGGACGGGTCTAGGGCGATGGCGACCAGAAGGATCACCGCTACGCCCATGCCGTGGGCGAAGACCTCCGCAAAATTGAGGAGTCTTCTCAATTCGCCCGGCAGGTGGCCCGCCTGGCACCAGCGGGCCACGTCGAGATCGAAGGCGAGCGCGAGGCTGGAGGCGGCTGCCAGCGCGATAGAAAAGGCCACGAGCCGTCGGCGGCGGCCACCGGCCGGCGCAGGCAGGCCGGTCGTGCTGGAGGGTACCGTTCGGTCCATCGGAAAAGTGTCGCAAACCGCTGCAGTTGCTGTCGATACCGAAGGTTCGCGAAAAACACCGCCACACGTGTATCGACAGATTCAGGTCCACAGGCCGCGGTCGAGCACGCGGTAGTTGATTGCTTCGCTCACGTGCGAGCAGCCGATGCCCTCCGAGGCGTCGAGATCGGCGATCGTGCGGGCCACCCGCAGCACCTTGTCGTGGGCCCGGGCCGAGAGCCCGAGATCGCTGACGGCCGCCCGCATGAGTTCGGCGGCCGCGGGCTCGAGCTGACAGAAGTCGCGGATCTGCCGGCTCGTCATCCGGGCGTTGGACCGCACCGCCAATCCGGCGAATCGGCCGGCCTGCCGCAGCCGCGCGGCGAGCACAGCATCGCGCATCCGGCTGCTCGACGTTCCCACGCGGGAGGCGGAGAGCTCGCGGAACGGCACCGCCGGCACCTCCAAATGGATGTCGATCCGGTCGAGAAGTGGCCCCGAGATCTTGCCCATGTAGCGGTCGACCTGCGGCGCCGTGCACTGGCAGTCGCGGCGCGGATCGCCGCGGTAGCCGCAGGGGCAAGGATTGAACGCGGCGACGAGCATGAAGTCGGCGGGAAAGCGGGTGCTCCCCTTGGCGCGACTGATCGACACGAAGCCGTCTTCGAGCGGCTGCCTGAGGACTTCCAGCGTGCGGCGGTTGAATTCGGGCAGCTCGTCGAGAAACAGGACGCCGTTGTGGGCGAGGCTGATCTCGCCCGGCATCGGCACGGAGCGGCCGCCGATGAGGCCGGCTTCAGATATGGTGTGGTGCGGCGCGCGAAAGGGCCGCGTGGCGACGAGCGGCTGTCCCGCCGAGAGCAGCCCCAGCGCACTGTAGATCCGCGTGGTTTCGATCGACTCGGCGGCCGAGAGCTGTGGCAGGATCGTGGGGATCCGCTTGGCCAGCATCGTCTTCCCACCGCCGGGCGGACCCACCATCAAGCAGTTGTGGCCGCCCGCCGCGGCCACGCAGAGGGCCCGCTTGGCAGCCTCCTGCCCACGGACGTCGGCGAAGTCGACGTCGTAGGCGGCGAACCGATCGAACCACTCGGTCACGCGGGGCGGCGCGGGGGCAATGTCGATGTCGCCGGCGAAAAACCGCACGGCCTCGGTGAGTGACTCGACTGGGATCACCTCGATTTCCTCGACGACCGCCGCCTCGGTGGCATTCGCGGCGGGCACGACGAGCCCCCGCAGCCTTCGTTCGCGGGCCACGGAAATGGCGGCCGAGAGGGCCCCACGGGTAGGCCTGGTCGAGCCCTCCAGCGAGAGTTCGCCCACGACCGCGTAGTCCTCGAACCGTTGCGCGGAGAACTGTCCGCTGCCGGCCAGGATTCCCAGCGTGATCGGCAGGTCGAACGTGGCCGCCTGTTTGGGCATCTCGGCCGGGGCGAGATTGATGACGATCCGGTCGTTCGGCCGGTTGAATCCCGAGTTGACCATCGCCCGGGCGACGCGGTGGGTGCTCTCGCGGATCGCCGGATCGGGCAGCCCCACGAGCACCGTCGACGGGAGGGCGCCGGTCGACACGTCGACCTCCACGTCGACCGGCACCGCGTCGATGCCCAGAAGCGAAAACGTCTGCAGGCGGGCGAGCATGGCTGGCCTCCGTGGTGAGTGGGCGGGAGTGGTGCCGAAGGCCACCGCACTCGCGTGGCGGGCCACGGCGGCAGATACTGTACGGGCGTATATATCTGACGTCAAGCGTCGCGCAGGCCGCAGACCTCGCGGTGCGCGTCCGTCCTTGACGCTTGCGACAACCCGCCGATACAGTTCGCGCGTCGACCCCGAGCCGGAGCGGCAGCTCTTCCGGCACAGTCGCCGCGGCCGGAGCAGCCGGCTCTCGCACGGCTGAGCGGGTTGCTTGGCGACAGCCTCGCGTCGGCATCCACGAGGATTTCACCTTCATGCGGGTCGTCTCCTCGGCGGTGTTGTGGCTGGCTTTGGCAGGGCTGTCGGCAGCCGAGCAGGTTCCGAGCCTCTGGCAGCGGACCGTGGGCGTGGATTGGCCCGGCTTCCTCGGGCCCTCCGGCGACGGCAAGAGTACGGAGGTCGGTTTTTTCACAGACGGCCGGCTGCGCGGGGCGAAGATCCTTTGGCACCGCCCGCTCGACGCGGGATATGCGATGCCGTCGATCAGCCGCGGGCGGCTGTTCCAGTTCTCGGCCCGGGGCAAAACGGCACGGCTGGAGTGCATGCGGGCGGAGACCGGCGAGTCGCTCTGGGTGTTCGAATACCCGACCGAGTACGAGGATCTCTACGGCTATGGCAACGGGCCCCGCTGCTGCCCAGTCATCGACGACGATCGGGTCTACATCTTCGGCGCGGAGGGCATGCTGCACTGCCTGCGGGCCGTCGACGGCGCGGTGGTGTGGAAGATCGACACCACAGCCCGCTTCGGCGTCATCCAGAACTTTTTCGGCGTCGGCAGCACGCCGGTCATCGAGGGCGATCTGCTGATCGCCGCCATCGGCGGCTCGCCGGCCGAAAGCCGGCAGGCCGCGCCCGGCCATCTCGACCGCGTGAGGGGCGCCGGCTCCGGCGTGGTCGCCTTCGACAAGCTTACGGGTGAGGTGCGTTACAGCTTCAGCGACGAATTGGCCAGCTACGCCAGCCCGACGCTCGCCACGATCGCCGGCCGGCGGTGGGGCTTCGTGTTCGCCCGCGGCGGCCTGATCGGCTTCGAGCCCACCACCGGACGGCAGGATTTCCACTTTCCGTGGCGGGCGAAGATCCTCGAGAGCGTCAACGCCAGCAATCCGGTCGTGGTCGGCGACGAGGTGCTCATCAGCGAGACGTACGGGCCGGGGGCGGCACTCCTGCGGGTGAAGCCGGGCGGCAGCGAGGTGGTGTGGAGCGACGATGTTCGGCAGCGGCAGAAGATCCTGCAGACGCACTGGAACACTCCCATCCATCACGACGGGCACGTCTACGCCTCCAGCGGCCGGCATACCGAGAACGCCGAACTGCGGTGCGTCGAATGGAAGACGGGGGTGGTGAAGTGGTCGCAGCCCGGGATGGGCCGCGGCAGCCTGCTCTGGGTCGACGGCCATTTCATCTGCCTTACCGAGGCAGGCGGCCTCGTGGTGTTTCGCGGCACGCCGGCCGCCTACGAGCCTGTCGGCGAGATCCGGGTGGAGGACGAGCAGGCCGTCGGTGGCGACGGGCCGCGGCGGGGGCTGCTGCGCTACCCGGCGTGGGCGGCGCCGATCCTCTCCCACGGCCTGCTGTACGTCCGCGGCGCCGACCGGCTGGTCTGCATCGAACTGGCTCGCGACCCCGCGGCCGGTCAGCCGCCCGATACCGAGGCCGGTAAGGCCCCATCGGACCCCGACGCCAGCCGGCGGAATCGATGAAGCCCTTCGCGACCGAGGAGCGCAGGCTTTCGCTCGCGGTCCGTGTGGTTGCCGGCTCCTTCCTACTGTGCCTCGGCCTGTCGTGGCAGCTGTGGATCTCCGAGCGGCTCTATCCGCTCGTGCCGCTCGGCGGCATCCTGCCCCCGCTGCCGTACCCGCTCGATCGTTCGGCGCTGGCCCTGCTGGTCGGCCTGCTGCTGGCCATTGTCGCGCGGCCGCGGGCAACCTGGCTGGTCGTCGCGGTCGTCCTGCTTCAGGCGGCGCTCTTCGCCCAGGATCAAAGCCGCCTGTGGCCGTCGTTCTACGAGTTCTTCGTCTTGTTGACGCTGCTGCTCGGGTGGCGGCCTGGCGATGGCGAAGCAGCCGCGTCGCCGGTGCTCGCCGGCATGCGGTTCGTCGTCGCGGCCATCTACTTCTGGGGCGGCGTCCAGAAGCTCACTCCCCACTTCTTCCACGAGGAGTTCCCCTGGTTCATCCGTCCGTTGGCCGACGCGTTGCCGTTCGACGTGCCCTTCGTGCCCGCCCTGGCCGCCGCGGCCGCCAGCAGCGAAGCCCTGGTCGGCATCGGCCTGCTGACGCGACGGTTTCGCCGGCTCGCCCTCGGCGAGGCGCTGGCCATGCACGCGATCATCTTCGTGTGCATCGGGCCGATCCGCGGCAACTGGAACGACGCGGCATGGATGTGGAGCCTCGCGACCGCCGTGCTGGCCTGGGTGCTGTTCGTGGACGCGCCGGCATTTTCGCTGCGGTCCATGTTCGCCGCGCCGCCGCGCCGGATCGTGCCACAGGTTCTGGCGGTGATCATGATCGGCCTGGCCCCGCTGCTGAACAACGTGAACCGCTGGGACTCGGCGCTGTCGTTCAACGTCTACACCGGCAACGTCACGACGGCCGTGATCGTCATGCCGGTCGCGGCGGCGGCGCTGCTCCCGGCCGAACTCTCGCCGCACGTGACGATCGACGGAGCGGCCGCCGTGCTCGACGTGAACGCCTGGGCGATGCGCGAGTTCAACGGCGGTGCCTATCCCGAGACGCGGGTGTTCCGGGCGATTTTCCGCACGGTCTGCGGCCTCGTGCCGGATGCCTCGCTGCGGCTCGTAGTCGTCGAGAAAGCGGGCTGGTTCTTCCCGAAGTCGCGGCGGCTGCTGGCCTGCGGCGAGTTGTGAGCCCGCGGGGCGGCGATTCCATGCCCGCGTCGGCCTGGTCTGCGGTACGCTGGTGATCGGTCCGCCGTTCGACGGTCGCTGCCGCGGCGCGGAGCCGGGCGGGCGACGGCGGACCGGCGGCGCACAGAAGGGAGCGAGCGGACGGCATGCCACGGACAGCGTCTCACGAGTGTCGCAGCTCCGCAGGCCGCGACGAGCCCGGGCAGCGGATGTGGCGGTGCGGGGCGGCGGTGCGTCGCGGGCTAGAGCGCATCTGGTTTCGCTGGAGCGACGACGTGGCAAACCTGGAGACGGAGGCGAGGGGTCGGCGAACGCTCGAGGAGCTTTGGGCCGCCTCGGCCCACGCGACGAGACTTTTGCCGCCCCGAAGCCGTCGCGACACCACACCGGGATGCG
>JBIJCD010000283.1:0-5253 GCA_044344895.1 Pirellulales bacterium
CGGGTCGGAGACGGCGAGCACCGGCCGGCCGGTCGCGGCATCCAGGATCTCGAGCGACCTGCCCCGTGCCACGGCCAGCCGACTGCCGTCAGGCGAGACGGCGGCGGCCGTGATCGGCTTCGTGCCCGCGTGGGGCGGCAGCTTCGGCACCGCCAGCGACCGGAGGATCGATGCATCCTGCTGCGGACCGGCGGCGCCCGCCGCGATCCACGCCTTGAGTGTCGCCAGGTCGGCCGCCGAGGGCTGCGGCTCATCGTCGGGGGGCATATGGTCGCCCGCAACGCTCTCGATCCGCTTGATCATCACTGACGCCGCCGGGTCGCCGGGCTTCACCGGATCGCCCGCCTCCGCTCCGCCGCGCCGCAGCGTCGCGAACCGTTCGACCGACAACTCCCCCTCCATGTCGCGGTCGTTGTGGCACCCGGAGCAGTAGGTCCGCAGGATCGGCACGACGTCCTGCTCGTAGGTCGGCGTTGCCGCAGCGACAGGCGTGGCGACGCTCACCGCGGCGACCAAGACCACCGACAGGGTTTTCATGGAATGGCTCATACGCGGCACCATGGAAGGGCAGGAGGGACCCGGCAGAAACTCAGTGCCGAAACAGAAACTCGCGGCTCGTGAGCAGCGACCAATACATGTCTTCGACGATTTCCCGCCGCTCCTCCGGCTTCGCCTTTTCGAGCATCTCCTCGAAGGGCTTCCGCTCGGCGTCTGTCGGCAGCCGGCTCAGCGCCCGCACCCAGGCCTCGTCGACGAGCGCGCGGGGCTTCGGATCGGTGGCCAGCAGCTGCGTGACCCGGCCCGCCTTCGCGGCGAGCTTGTCATTGACGGTCGACCCGTTGGAGAGGTGGAGCGCCTGCACGAGGCTCGGCTGGCTCGACCGCTCGCACTCGCAGGTGATGTCGCGGGCATTGCGGCCGAACGTCTTGAGGAAGTAGTTCTTGACCGCCGAGTCGTGCAGCTGGATCGCCCGCGTGTCATCGTCGTAGCCGGTGATCTTCTCGGTGGAGCCGTCGTTGAGGGCCACCTCGGTATAGGTGTCGCGGACGCCCGTCACGTCGCAGATCGCGTCGCTCAACACCTCGGCCATGAGCCGCTTCGGGTACGTACGAGCGAACCAGCGACGGTCATCGGCGTTTTCCGGCAGCGGATCGCTCGACCGCCGGTAGGTCTCGGAGAGCAGGATCAGCCGCATCAGCGACTTGAGATCGTAGCGGTGCTCCACCGTGTGGCGGCAGAGGGCGGAGAGAAGCTTCTCGTTGCTGGCCGGGTTACTCGTCCGCAGGTCGTCGACCGGCTCGACCAAGCCGATGCCGAAGAAGTTGGCCCAGACGCGGTTGACGATCGACCGGGTGAAGTAGGGGTTGTCGGGCGAGGTGACCCAGGCCGCCAGGGCCGCCCGCCGGTCGGCCGGGTCGTCGGCCGCAAGCGGCGCGCCGTCGAGCGGGGCGGGGGGCTGCGGCTTGCCCGTGCGGGGCTGGAGGAGCTCGCCGCGCGACTCGACGAACAGCGTCCGCACGCCGTCGCCGTTGCGGCCGTCACCGCCCCAGCCCTTGGAGCGGACGCGGGAAAAGAGGTTGGCGAAGGCGTAGTACTGGTCGTTGGTCCACTTCTCGAGGGGATGGTTATGGCACTTCGCGCAGCCGATCGACAGCGACAAGAACGCCTGGCTCGTGTTCTCCGCCAGCGTCTCCGGGTCCTGGTGGACGGCGAAGTAGTTGGTGGCGCCGTTTTCGAGGCTCGATCCGCGTGAGGTCAGCAGGTCGGACACCAGCCTGTCCCAGGGCGCGTTCTCCGCCACCCGGTCGCGGATCCACTGGTAATAGGCGTTCACTGCGGCCGGCCGAAGCTTGGAGCCTGTCACGAGCAGCACGTCGGACCACTTGTAGGCCCAGTAATCGACGAACTCTGGACGGGCCAGCAGCAGGTCGACCAGCCGCTCCCGCTTGCCCGGCGAGGTGTCCTCGCGGAACCCGTGCACCTCCTCGGGGCTGGGCAACCGGCCGATCGTGTCGAGGAAAGCCCGCCGCAGGAATGTGGCGTCGTCGCAGGCGGGCGAGGGCTTGAGGTGCAGCTTCTGGAGCTGCTCGAGAACGAGATCGTCGATGAGGTTGGCCCGCGGGGCCTGCGCGTAGACCTCCGCGGGCACCTGGTGTGGAAAGGGGGAGACGATCCGGGCGACGGCGATCTTCGACGAGAACCACGCCGTCACCGCCCCCTCGCCGTGGCCGATCACGTTCACCGCGCCGCCGCCGTCGACCGTGGCGATCGCCTCGTCGGTCGACGTGAACCGCGACCAGCGCGTGACGTCCCGCGAGCTGCCGTCGCTGTAGCGGGCCGTCACCGTGAGCGCCGCCGACCGGCCCGGCGCCGCAGTCGTCTCCGCGGGGCCGAGGTCGATCGCGGCGAGCGTCTTCTCGCCAGCCCGCGGGCCCGGGCAGCCGGCCTCGATCCACGCGGCCAAGATCCGGTAGTCGTCGCCGCCGACGTCGAGCCGCTTGCCGCCCTTGTGGGCCAGGGCGGTGGTGGGCTTGGTGAGCAGCAGGCTCGTGCCGGGATCGGCGAGGTCGATCCGCCGACCGTGGGCGTCGCGGGTGATGGCGAGATGGTCGGCCGCGGGATCGTAGCCGAAAAGCGAGAGCCGAAAGCCGCCCTTGCCGGCGAGCGCGCCGTGGCAACCGCCGCCGTTGCAGCCGGACTTCGACAGGATCGGGATGACATCGAGCTCGAAGCTCACTTCACCGGCCGGCGCGACCGCCGACCAGGCGATGGCGACGAGGGCCGCGGCCAGCACGGGCAGGCGAATCGGCGTGGCGGCAGGGAACGGTCGTGCCATGGCGAGGCGCTCCGAGGCTTTCGGCGTGCGAGCATTCATGCGAACAGTTCGCGGATGGGGTCGGTGCCAAAATCGGTGAGCGCGAACGGCCGCCCTGCCGGCCCGTTCAGGTGGCTCGTGTGGTCGAGGCCCAGGCTCTCGAAAATCGTGGCCACGATGTCGCCGGGGCCGACTGGCCGCTCGGCCGGGAAGCCGCCGATCGTGTCGCTGGCGCCCACGACCCGCCCTCCCTTCACGCCGCCGCCGGCGAAGGAGCAGGTGAAGCACTGCGGCCAGTGGTCGCGGCCGCCGGCGGGATTCACCTTCGGCGTGCGGCCGAATTCCGCGAGGCCGGTGACGAGCGTGTCGGCGAGCATGCCCCTCTGGCTGAGGTCCTCGATGAGCGCGCTGTAGGCCTGATCGTACATCGGGCAGACCAGGTCTCGCATGCCCTCGATCGACGTGAAGGGCTTCGAACCGTGGATGTCCCAGGTGATCTCGTCGAACACCGTAAGGAACGTGTTGATGGTCACGAACCGCACGCCGTTCTCCACGAGCCGGCGGGCGAGCAGGCAGCACTGGCCGAACCGGTTCATGCCATACCGTTCCCGGACCGACTGCGGCTCCTGCGCGAGATCGAAGGCCGCGCGGGCCTGCGGGCTCGTCATCAGCCGGTAGGCGGCGTGGAAATTCTCGTCGAGCAGCCGGGCGTCCTCGCTGGCCTCGAACTCCTTGGCGGCCGACTCCACGATCTCCCGCATCTTTCGCCGCCGGTCGAGCCGGGCGACCCCGATCTGGTCGGGAGGGAGCAGGTCGGGCACGCGGAAGTTGGGCTGTGAGGGATCGGCCATCAGCGCGAATGGATCCTGCGCCTTGCCGAGGAAGCCGCCGGCCTGCCCGTTGGGCAGGTTGCCGCCGCCGCGGCCCATGAGCTGCGGCAGCACGACGAACGGCGGCAGGTCGGTCCGTCGCCCCAGAAGGTACGACGCTACGCTCCCCGCGTGCGGCGTGTGGATGCCGCCGGTGAACCGCCGGCCGGTCTGCATCATCTGCCAGCCGGCGTCGTGCACCGCCGCGCCGTCGTGGCGGCACGACCGCACGAGCGAGAACTTGTCGGCGATCGCCGCGTGCTTCGGCAGGAGCTCCGAGATCTCGAAGGCGTCGGACTTCGTGCGGATGGGCTTGAACGGTCCGCGGACTTCCGCCGTGGCCTCAGGCTTCATGTCCCAGAGGTCGACCTGGCTGGGGCCCCCGAGATTGAAGATCATGATGCAGGAGCGGTTCTCGTGGCCGGGGCGGACCCGCCCCTCGCTCGCCGCGCGGACATACTGCGGCAGCGACAGCCCTGCGGCGGCCAGCGCCCCCACCTGCAGGAAATCCCGCCGGGTCGGCCCGGGGCCGCACAGCATCGCCCGACCTGACGACGACGGCACGCGGAATTCGAACATGGCATCTCCCTTGCTTGATCCGGCGGGGCCAGAGCGGCTTCCGCCACACGTCTCAATGATAGCCCGCGCGGCCGCCGCGGGTCTTTTGACGAATGTGCCGAGTCTTTGTATTAAAGTAGCATGCGGAAAAAACGGCCCGCGCGGCGGGGGGTGGCATCCGAGGCGGATCAGCTGCTCGCGCTCTTCGACGATCTTCCCGATGTCTACCTGTTCGTGAAGGACCGGCAGAGCCGGTTCGTGAAGGGCAGCCGGGCCTGGCTGGCCATGCACGGCTGTCGCACGTCGGCCGAGATCGCCGGCAAGACCGACGCCGACTTCCACCCCTCGGCGCTGGCCGCGCAGTACGTGGCCGAGGACCGGCGGGTGATGAAATCGGGCCGGCCGCTCCACGACCAGGCCTGGCTCGTCCGCGACCATGCGGGGATGCCCCGCTGGTACCTGTGCACCAAGATTCCGCTCTTCGACGCCCGTGGCGTCGTGACGGGACTCGCCGGCATCATGCGGTCGTTCGACCGGGCCGGCAACGCGCCCGACGAATACCGGCGGCTCACGCCGGTGATGGAGCACGTCACCACGCACTATCGCAGGCGGATCACGCTGGCCGAACTCGCCCGGCTCGCCGACCTCTCCGTGAGCCAGCTGCACCGGGAGTTTCGCCGGCTCTTCAACATCAGTCCCGGCGACTACATCCTCTGGACGCGGCTGATCATGGCCCGCCGCAGGCTCGAGGAATCGACCGATCCGATCGGGCGGATCGCCCGCGACTGCGGGTTCTACGACCAGAGCCACTTCACGCGGGCCTTCAAGCGGCACACCGGCGTGCCGCCGCTGGAATACCGCCACCGGCACCAGGCGGAGCGACCATGAAGCCGCCGCAGGCCACCCACCGTGGCCGTACGACGAGGACGCGATGACGCACAACCGCACGAGCCCCGGCAGCCACCGCGGCGCGCTCGGCGCCGCCTGGCTGAGCGTCGCCGCGGTCATGGC
>JBIJCD010000284.1:0-5232 GCA_044344895.1 Pirellulales bacterium
GTCGGCGAACGGCGTCACCGCGGCACCGATCACAGTGCCCTTGGAATCCTGACTCACGAGCTTCACGGTCGATGCCGTCGTCCAGCTGCCGTTGCTGCCGACGGCGATCGAACGGGGCACGAAGGAGTCGGTGTCGGTCTTGGAGATCTCGGGATCGGAGCCCAGCGTCACGGATGCCGTGGACGACAGGTCTCCCGTGGCCGAGTTGGCGATCGTGCCAACGATCCTGATGGTGGCCGTGGCCTTCGAGGGCAGCGTGACGGTCGTGCTGAAGGCGGTGCTGTTCCCCTGGCCGCTGATCTTCGCGTGGTCGCCGAGGTTGCCCGCGCCGCCGAAGAGTCCGCTGCCGTCGCCCGTGTAGGCCGCCGTCCAGGTCGCACCGGTGATCGCCGAGGCGAGGGTCGTCTTCACCAGGGCGTTGGTCGCGGTGGCGTCGCCGTTGTTGGTCACCTTGAGCGTGTACACGACCTGCGTGCCAGGCGTGTAGAAGGTCCGCTCGATGCCGGGCGTGAGGTTGTCGTCGAACGACAGCGACAAATCCGCCGCCATCAGGGCTCGCTGCTCGAGGGCCTCGTGACCGCCGAGGCCGTAGCCGAGCGTCTCCCAGCCGAGTCGGCCGGACCGCCGCAGCGAGGCCCGCCTCTGGCTGTGCCGGCGGCCTCCGCGATCGGAACGTTTCGCAAACAGAGCGGGAAAACCCATGATGAACCCTCCGGAGATGCCGCGAGCCAGTGCAGCATCTCTACGGTCGAGACTACGGTCCGGTTCGCTGCACGTCACTTTTTCGGCAGCAAAACCGCACCTACCCCAGCCGGACCGCGCCAGGCAGCCTAGCCGGCACGACCGGCCGCCGGACCGGCCGAAACCGCCATTTCGGCAGCCTTCATGCCGTCCATGAGGGGCCAGAGGGCGTCGATGTCGGGTTTGAAGATGTCGCCGATCAGGACGTCCGTGATCAGCCCCTTGCGGCCCGGGTGCTGCCGGACGAACTGGCCGAAATTCAGGCCGTCGTAGAACTGGCAGACCAGGTTCCGCATCCGATCCATGCCCGCCAGGTAGTCCGGGCCCCATCCGCCCAGCCTGGCGGCCGACGTGTCGCCCGCCGCCAGTCCCGCCCCGATGGCGTCGGCGGCCCGGGAGCCGCTCACCAGGGCCAGCAGGATGCCGGAGGAATAGAGCGGGTCGAGGAAGCCGAGGGCGTCGCCCACGAGCACCCAGCCATCGCCTGCGACCTGCCGGGAGCGGTAGGAGTATTCCTTGGCGGCCCGGAACGGCCCCACTCGCTCGGCCGCCGCGATCCGTGGTGGGACCCCCGGGCAGCGGGCGACCTCCTCGAAGTAGATCCGTTCGAGATCCTTCGTGTCCCTATTTTTGAAGAGGTGGTCGGCCGGCGCCACGACGCCCACGCTGACGATGTCGTCATGGAGCGGGATGTACCAGAACCAGCCGATCTTGCCGGCGGTCTGCATGACGAGCGTGGCGCCCTCGTCGCGGCCCGTGTCCCGCTGCGCCCCCTTCCAGTAGGTCCAGATGGCCGCTTTCTTGAGCACCGGGTCCCACTCCCGCAGGCCCAGCCGATCCTGGATCAAGCAGCTTTGGCCGGCGGCATCGACCACGACCCGGGCACGAATTTCCTGCTCGACACCCGCCTCGTCGACGGCCCGCACGCCCACCGCTCGGCCGGCCTCGAAGAGCACGTCGAGCACCCGCACGCCCTCCTGCACGTCGACGCCGTGCTCGCGGGCGTTCTCGAGCATCATCTGGTCGAACTCGTCGCGGCGGACCTGCCAGGTCTGCGAACTCTCGTGCGGCTTGTAGTCGGCGAAGTAAAAGGGCTCGGAGAGCCGGCCGTGCTCCGAGACGAACTGCACGCTGTGTTTGTTGACGAATCGGCTGCCCCGCAGCTTGGGCAGCATGCCGAGCCGATCGAGCACCCAGAAGGTCTCGGGGATCAGCGACTCCCCGATGTGGTAGCGGGGGAACCGCTCCCGCTCGAGCAGCCGCACACGAAACCCCTGCCGGGCGACGAGCGTGGCGACAGTGGCCCCGGCGGGGCCGCCGCCGATGACGACGACGTCCGGGGCAGACGGATCGACGGCGAGCACACCGGCCCGAGCGGCTTCGATCACGGAATCGCCTCCTTCAGGACCACTTCCATTTATAGCATCGGCAGGAGACCCGGACAGGGACGACCCGGACCTACTTCTGCCGCTGAAAAACCAGCGGCTTGGCCTCCTTGGGCGCTCCGGCGAGCGAAAATTCGAAGGCGTCGGGGCCCTTCGACTGGACCTTCCCCACCATCGAACCCTGCTTCTCGCTGTTGAGCGAGATGGCGTCGCGGGAGGTGGCCACCTCGCCGGAGAGCTCGATGGCGGGCCGACCTGCGGGCGTGGCCTTCCAGGTGAACTTGGAGTCCTCGGTGATGGTGAGCACGATGGTGTCGTTGCCGTTGACGGCCTTCCAGGCGCCGACCAGGTCGGTCTCCGGCGCGGCTGGAGACGCCGCGGCAGCGTCACCGGCCGGTGACGCCTCGGCCTTCGGCTCCTCCGGCGGCGGCGTGACCGCATCGAGCAGCCGCTTGGCGACCATGTCGCCGGGCTGCTTCGCCACCACGACCTTGAGAGCCTCGGAGGCCATGTCGGCGTGGCCACCGACCAGGTAGTGGTAGGCGAGCACGAAGTGGCCCGCCGCGCTGTCGGGATTGGTCCGGCAGTAATCCTCGAGCTTGCGGAGGTGGCCGGTGTAGGCGTCGACCGAGCCGTAGACGTTGCTGATCGTCGTCCAGTCCATGCCCGGCGCCCCGACCAGAACGGCGTTGAGCGTGGCCGCCGCCTCCGGATAGCGGCCTAGCGCGAAGAGCGTCAGTGCCCGCACCTCATGGATGACCGAATCCTTCGGCGCAAGCTTCACGGCCCGGTCGAAGCCGGCGAGCGCCCCCTGGTAATCACCAGCCTTGAACTTGGCCAGCGCATCGTCCACCACGGCATTGGCTTCCGTGGGAGCTGCGGTCGCCGTGGCGTTCCCGCCGACACCCCCCGCCCCGCCCTGCGGATTGGAGGAGTTCGAGAGGTCGCCGTCGTTGGTGATGTAGTTGTTCACCACCACGGGCTGGGAGTAGTCGTAGGGCGACGACGCCACCACCGTCGCCGGGATCGCCGAGTAGTACGGGTTCACGTAGCCGCCGGTGCCGTAGCCGAGCAGCCCGTAGCCGAGCCCCCAGCCGCCGAGCGACGACACCGCCCCCCAGGTCGCGGCGCCGAGGGCGAACGGCGCCCACCAGCCGCCACCCCAGCCGCCGCCCCAGTTGTTGTTCCAGCAGCCGCTGTACCAGCCGCCGTAGTGCGGGTTCACGTAGCCGTTGTTCCAGTTGTTCCAGCCGCCATAGCCGCCGTAGCCCCAGTCGCCATAGCCGCCATAGCCACCACCCCAGCCGCCGCCGTAGCCCCAGCCGCCACCGTTGACGTTGATGTTGTTGAAGTTGTTGCTGTTGCCGCTGTTGATGTTGTTCCCGATGTTGTTGTTCCCAATCCCGTTGCCGAAGCCGGGACGATTCCCGCCGATGCCGGGCCGCTCACCGGGCCGGTTGGCCCAATTGCCGCCCCCTGGGCGATCGAAGCCGCTGGGCCGATCGCCGCCGATGCTGGGGCGGTTCAAGCCACCCGGGCGATCGCCGCCGATGCCGGGACGATTGCCACCGGCGCCACCACCGCCAAGCTGGCCGGGCAGCGTGGTGGGGCGATTGCCGCCACCGATGCCGGGCCTGTCGCCACCGCCCAAGCCGCCGCCGGGACGGTTACCGCCCCCAGCCCCCGAGCCGCCTCCGCCAACCTGACCCGGCAGCGTGACAGGACGATTGCCGCCCGCACCACCGCCCGCACCACCGCCCGCACCACCGCCCGCACCACCGCCCGCACCACCGCCCGCACCACCGCCGGGCCGATTGCCGCCAGCCAGGCCGCCCGGCTGAGGGAAGGGCTTCGTGGCCGCACCGAGGCTCGGCCGATCCATCGGCCGCGTCGACAGGCCGGGGCGGCCCGGCAGCGTCGAGGCTCCACCGCCGCCAAGTTGGCCGCCGCCCAACTGCCCCGCACCGGCCAGCGAACCAGGCTTGAGCGACGGCGTGGGCGGATTGGCGAACCCGCCGCCGGGGCGACTGGCCGCGCCCGAGCCGAGGCTGCCAGGCAGGCCACCTGGACGATTCAATCCGCCGCTGCCGCCGCCGGGCTGCAGACTGGGGCGACCCGCCTGGCCGATGCTGCCGGGCAGGCCGCTCGGGCGACCGAGGCCACCGGGGCCGATCGATCCAGGACGAGAGCCGAGGCCCGGCCCGCCGCCGGATTGCAGCGACCCCAGGCCGGGCCGGGGGCTCGTCATCCCCGGCCGCATCTGCGTCGACGGAAACGGCCGCGTTCCCGCGCTCGGCAGCGACGGCCGCGACATATTTGGCGCTCCGCCGAGATTGGGCCGCTGAAAGGTGGGCCGCTGCATCTGTGGCATCTGCGTGGTCGGCCGCTGCATCGGCATCGAGGGCCGCGCCATCTGCTGCGGCATCTGGGGACGCTGCATCGGCATCTGCGGCCGGGCCATCTGCTGCGGCCGCTGCATCGGCATCTGCGGCCGCGACATCTGCGGCGCCGCGGGCCGTGCCATGGGCGCTGCGGGCCTGGCCATCGGCGCGGCCGGGCGGGCCATGGGTGCCGCCGGGCGACCGCCGCCGGCGTTCCCGCGGCCACGCTGGGCCGCCGCGGCCGACACCGGCACCGCCGACACGACGATCATGCAGACACAGGCGAACAACGGACGCATGTGAGTCGACCTTTCAAGGGAAGCCGGGAAAGACCCCGGCGGAAGATCACCGAACCGACTGCCGAGCACCGGCGCGACCGCGCCGCGATCCAGAAACCCGTCGTGTCACTTCGCTGCCGGCTGGCCTGCCGGAACCGCCGCCTTCGCGCCGGGCTGCGGCGGCTTGCGGGCGATCACGAGCTCGAAATCCGGCTCCTCCGCACCCGCCACGATGCGATCGGTGCTCCGCACCACGAAGTGGTCGGCGTCCTGGATGGCCAGGAGCACCGTGGCCGACGCGGTGGTGCCGTCAGGCATGGTGGCCTCGGTCTTCGCCACCCAGCCATTCTCGACCGCCGTCCATTCGCCGTGGCTGAAGCCGCCGTCCGAATCGAACGTCCAAGACCGGATCGTGCCCTCGACCGGGTCCCAGCCGATCCGCTGCGT
>JBIJCD010000021.1:0-18038 GCA_044344895.1 Pirellulales bacterium
CGACACCCTCGGCAAGACGCCCTGACCGACCCGCCGACCCACCGATCCACGCGGCCGCCGCGTGTCACGTTTCCGGAGACATGCCCATGCACATCAGCCGCCGTCGTTTCCTCCGCGGTGCCGGCGTCGCGATCGGCCTTCCCTGGATGGAGTCGATCCGCTCGTTCGGCGACGAGGCCGGCGCGGGAGCCCCCCGCCGGCTCGCCGTCTGCTTCACCGGCAACGGCGTGAATCCCCACCACTGGGGCGCAACCATGGGCCCGGGCGGCATCGAGTTCGCAGCCTCACTGCGGCCGCTGGAGCCGATCAAGGACAAGGTCGTCGTCTTCAAAGGACTGTGGAACCCCACGACCGTCGAGGGCGAGGGCGGGCACTATCCCAAGATGAACGTGCTCTCGGGCCTGCGGGTGAAGAAGACCACGACAGACGTCGAGGTCGGCACGACGATGGACCAGATCGTGGCGGCGCACGTCGGCCGCCGTACACCCGTGCCCAGCATCGTCCTGGGCACCGAGCGGCCCAGCTATTCGACCGACTCGGGGTTCACGTCCATCTACTCGGCCTACATCTCTTGGAGCACTCCCACCACGCCCTCGCCCAAGGAGATCTTCCCGCAGCAGGCCTTCGACCAGCTCTTCGACGACGGCAGCCGGCGGAAGCGAGACCGGAGCATCCTCGATCTCGTCCTTGCCGACGCCACGCAGCTCCGCGGCAACCTGAGCACCCGCGACGGCCGCAAGCTCGACGAATACCTGGAGTCGGTGCGTGAGATCGAGACGCGGGTCGCGCGGGCCGAGGCCGCCAGCCAGGCCGAAACCGGCGGCCAGGGCTGGCACCCGACCGTGGCCGCTCCCACGATCGAGCGACCCGCGGCGGGCATTCCCACCAATGCGGAGGAGCACCTGCGGCTGATGTTCGACATCATCCTGCTCGCCTTTCAGATGGATCGCACCCGCGTGGCCTCGTACATGCTCAACAACGACCTGTCGAACATGCGATTTCCGAGCCTGGAGGGGATCACGTCGGGCATCCACTCGCTCTCCCACCACGCCGGCGACGAGACGCGGCTGGCCCAATACCAGCGGGTCAATGAGTTCCAGGTCAAGCTGTGGTCCGAATTCCTGCAGCGGATGGCCGCCACGAACGAGGGCGAGCGGTCGCTTCTCGACAACAGCATGGTGCTGCTCACCAGCAGCCTCATGGACGGCAACGCCCACGACTCACGGCAGCTGCCCGTCGTTCTCGCGGGGGGCGGCGGCGGGACGATCAAGGGCGGACAGGCCTACGACCTCTCGGCCGCCCCCGACCGCCGCCTCTGCCGGCTCCACCTGGCGCTCATGGACCGCATGGGCGTGCACATGGACACGTTCGGCGACGCCGACAAGTCGCTGGTGCTCTGACGCGGGCGTCGAGCTTCCGCCGCTCCCGGCTGGCAGACTCGCGGGATCGCCGGAGCATCGCCCCAGGCATGCCAGATAAGCTCTCGAGCGCATCTGGTTGAGCTGGAGCGACGACGTGGCAAACCTGGAGACGGAGGCGAGGGGTCGGCGAACGCTCGAGGAGCTTTGGGCCGCCTCGGCCCACGCGACGAGACTTTTGCCGCCCCGAAGCCGTCGCTACACCAAACCGGGATGCGCACTAGTGCACGAGGCCCGACGTGGTGTCGAGCGTGCTCACGCCCCGCATCGCCAGCGCGACGGCGTCGGGATTCGTCGACAGGCGGAGCGCCTCGGTGCCGCTGATCTGGCCCGTTTTGTAGAGCTCGGCGAGGTGCTGGTCGAAGAGCTGCATGCCGGTCTCGCGGTTGGCGATCGCCTGCGGCAGGCTGGCGATCCGTCCCTCGAGGATCGCCTTGCGCACCACGGCGGAGTTGCGCATGATCTCCAGCACGGGGATCCGCCCCTTCTCCTTCTGCTTGTGCGCCGCCAGCCGCTGGCTGACGACGGCGGCGAGGTTCGTCGCTAGCTCCGTCTGCAGCAGCTCGCGCTCGTCCGGGGGAAACATCGCCACGATCCGCTGCATCGTGAACGACGCGTTCGTGGTGTGGATCGTGCTGAACACCAGGTGGCCGGTGTCGGCTGCCTGCAGCGCGATCCGCATCGTCTCGGCGTCCCGCAGCTCGCCGACGAGGATCACGTCGGGGTCCTGCCGCAGAGCCCGCCGCAGCGACTCGGCGAAGCTCGGCGTGTCGCGGCCGATTTCGCGCTGCGCGACCAGGCTCTTCTGCGACGCGTGCACGAATTCGATCGGGTCCTCGATCGTGACGATCCGCAGCCGCCGCGTGCGGTTGAGGTGGTCGATCATCGCCGCCAGCGTCGTGCTCTTGCCACTGCCCGTCGTGCCCGTGACGAGCACCAGGCCGCGCTGCTCCTCGGCGATGTCCTCGAGCACCGCCGGCAGCCCGAGCTCGGCCACCGACTTGATCCGCAGCGGGATGCACCGGGCCACGAGGCAGAGGTTGCCCTTCTCGTGGAACACGTTCACGCGGAACCGGGCGACGTCGTGGATCTCGTGGGAGAAGTCGCAGCTGCGCTCGCTCTCCAGCCGCCGCGACTGGGCTTCGTCGACCAGTTCGTGGACGAGCCCGTGCAGGCCTTCGGCCGTCAAGGGCGGGGCGTTGATGGCCACCATCGTCCCGTCCACTCGCACCGTCGGCGGGCTGCCCACCTGCAGGTGGAGATCGCTGGCGTTGAACTGGACGGTGGCCTTCAGCAGCCGCTGCATTTCCATCGATCGACTCCCCTGGGAACGAACCCCGGCGCCGGCAGCGACATCGTACCCGCGCCACCGCCAACGTCAGGCCGATGCCGGCCCCGATGCCTGCTCAAGCCACCAGGCCTCCGCGCGGCGGTCGTCCCACTCCGCGGCGCAGCCGCAGCCGCCGAGCGCGGCCGCGACCGCCCGGGCATCGGGGTAGCGGTCGTCCGGCCGCTTGGCGAGGCAGCGCAGGATCACCGCCTCCAGGTCCGCCGGGATGTCCGCGGCCCGCTCCCGGGGCGGCACCACGGGCTCCGCCACCTGGGCCTCGAGCACGGCGGCCGGTGTGGCCCGCTCGAACGGCGGCCGGCCCGTGACCATGAAATAGAGCAGCGCACCGAGCCCGTAGACGTCTGCCCGGCCGTCGACGGGCAGGCCTGCGACCGCCTGCTCGGGAGCGACGTATTCCGGCGTGCCCGCGACCCGGCCGCCGGCGGCGGGATCGTGCGCGCGGTCGGCGGCCGGCCCGCCGACCGCGCCGAAATCGAGCACTTTGGCCACGTCGCAGCGGCCGCCGAGCACGGCGACGAACACGTTGGCGGGGCTGAGGTCGCGGTGGACGAGGCCGAGCCCGTGGGCCTCGGCCAGCGCGCCGCACACCTGGCGGCCGAGATGCACGGCGCGGGATGGCGGCATCGGTCCGCACCGCCGCACGATGTCGGCGACGCACAGTCCCGGCAGATACTCCATGGCGCAGTAGGCAGCACCGTCGGCGGTCCGGCCGGAATCGAAGATGGCGACCGTATTGGGGTGCGAGAGTTGCGCCGCGGCCAGCACCTCGCGGTCGAACCGGGCGGCGGCCTCGGCATCGTCCGGAGGGACAATCTTCAGGGCACAGGGACGCCTGAGCGGCTCGTGCTCAGCGAGAAAGATCTCCCCCGCCCCGCCCTCGTCGAGCTTGCGGAGCAGCCGGTAGGGCCCCACCCGATCGGTCCCGCCCTGCGACCCGTCGCCCCCGCGGAGCAGCCGGACCGCAAGCGTCGTCAGGAGCACTCCCGCGATCAGGAACAGGGCGTTGGCCATGACGATCTGGTGGCCCGCGAGCATGTTGATGTCGAGATCGACCGTGTCGGCGTGGTGCAGCACGACCCCGTGGCAGAGGATGATCGCCGCTGCCATCGTCACCGCGATCCGCGCCGTCGCCGCGGGCGACCGGGGGAGGAGGACGCCGAAGCAGACCATGAGCACCAGCGTGCGGAGCACGCCGTTTTTCTGGATGGCGACGGCGTCGATCAGATCGCGGCGATCGATCAGATCGACGACCGAAAGGTATTGCGTCGCCAGGATCAGCGCCATCTCGAGCCCCAGGAGTCCCCACTCCGCGATCCGGAGCTGCCGCCGGCCGAGCTGCAGCGGCGAACGCAGCAGCGCGAACACCAGCCCGGCCACCGCCGACCGCAGCAGGAGTGACGAGGCGGGCGCGTCGGACGTGTAGCCCGTGCCCGCCGCGGGCCCGGTGAGCTTGATGACGGCGAACGCCAGATGGAAGAGCGAAAGGAAGCCGGCGACGGCCGCCAGCCGCTGTCGCAGCGTCGCCGTCGGCAGGCCATCATGCTCCCGACCGGCGCGCACAGGGCCGCCGTCGCCGACCGCCGCGGGCTCGAGATCGACCAGGTCGTCATCCGGAGCGGATGGCTGGTCCCGGCAACCGAATGGGTCGTTCGCTGCGGGCATCACTGCACCCTTCTCGAGTGAATCTTGAACCTGATCCTGCCTGACGAACTGCTGGCTCGTTCTGCGGTCGTGGCCCTCACGCACCACCGCGCGCTTCGATCACGCTCAGGCCCCGCCGCCGGGATCTTGCCCGTCGACTGCGGCCGGTTCCGACGTGCGTTGGGAATCGGCATGCGGCAGTTCGCGGAGCCATCCCCGTGCCTTCTTCAGCCCCTCGTCGACGAATCCCCGTGGCCGGCCGAAATCATCCTCGACGGCACCGATCGTGCGTTCGACCGCGGCGACGATCGCGCCCTCCCCCGCCGTGCCGCCGCGGAGCCAGGGCACGAACAGGTACGCCGCGACTACCACCGCCAGTGTCATGAGCGGGATCCGCATCCGACCGACCGCGTCGCGATACCGGTCCCAGTCGCTCCACAGGTAGTAGAAGTTGAACGGCGGCACCAGGAAGAGCGCCCCCCGCAGCGGATCCTTGCGGAACGACAGCGTCACGAGGCTGGCGACATCACCGGCGAGGCCGACGAGGTTGAGAACGACGACCGCCAGGGTGCCCCACTGGGCGAGCGCGTGCTGCCCGGCCATGCCGCTGGCGATCGCCAGGATGATCACGATGAACGAGACGGTGTAGCTCGTCTCGCTGATCCATGTGGTGAGCCGGACCAGTTCATGGAAGAACCAGCGGTAGGCGACCAGCAGCGGCGACGGGCCGGCCTGCAGCTGCGCTGGATCCGGAAGCGTGATCGGGGGTAGCGTGGCGACGAAGTCGTCCTCGGGCGGCGGATCGATCGGCTCTCCGAGTTCGACGACGCTTCTCGCCGGACTGATCGCCGGTACCGCCGTCGGCGTGACGGGGCGGAGGCTGTAGCCGCTGTTCACGGAAGCGGCCCGCCTGCCGCCGGCAGCCGCGGCCCCAGCCGCTCGGGCGGGTGCGGAGCGGCCGGCCGACGCGACCAACTGGCTGGCGACGGCGGTCCGCCAGTCGGGCAAGTCGGCGTCGGCGGGGCTCGAGCGTGCTGCGGCCGCCGGCCGATGCGGCGCCCGCGGGCCGGGCACGACGATCCGGCGGCCGCAGCCGCGACAGCGGCCGCCGCGGCCGGCCAAAGACGCATCAGCCGACAGCCTCTTTCCGCATTTCGGGCAGGTAAACGCGAGCTTCAAGGGCCGACTCCGGAAGCACCCGCGAAAGCCGATCAACATAAAGGATCGCCGTGGAAGCCGCCACGGGCCGGCCGCACTCGGTCTGCTCCGCTGCCGCCGTTCCACTACGGCGATTCTCCCCGGCAGGGAATTCGGTCATACTCTTTCCTGACCGGCACGTTTGCTGCCGGACCGCCTGACGGTCGCGTGGCTCGTGCCGCGCACGCACCATTCCCGGGAGCGTTCCTGACATGCTTCACTGCCTGCACACGTGCCGTCGACGGTCGATGCTGTCGCTGGCCGCCGCTGCCCTTGCCCTCGTGTCCCTTGCATTTGGAGGATCGATCGTGACTGCCGCCGACACCAAGAACCCGCGTTGCTTCATGGACATCAGCATCGGCGACAAGCCGGCCGGCCGCGTGGTCATCGAACTACGTGCCGACGTGGTGCCGAAGACGGCGGAGAACTTCCGCGCGCTGTGCACCGGCGAGAAGGGCTTCGGCTACAAGGGGTCTTCATTCCACCGCGTGATCCCCGAGTTCATGTGCCAGGGCGGCGACTTCACCAACCACAACGGCACCGGCGGCAAGTCGATCTACGGGGCGAAGTTCGCCGACGAGAATTTCCAGCTCAAGCACACCGGCGCCGGCGTGCTGAGCATGGCCAACGCCGGCCCCAATACCAACGGTTCGCAGTTTTTCCTCTGCACCGTGTCCACGCCCTGGCTCGACGGCAAGCACGTCGTGTTCGGCAACGTCGTGGAGGGCATGGACGTCGTCAAGGCGATCGAGAAGGTCGGCTCCGGCAGCGGCAGGACGAGCGCGAAGGTCGTGATCACCGACTGCGGCGAGCTCAAGTGAACCACCGACCCGCCCTGCACCAGCCATCACACGTGAGGTCCGGGCCTCGCTTCTGGCGCGCAGCGTGGAGCGGGCCCGGTCGCTGGATGAATTCCGAATCGCCTGCAGCCTGGTGATCTGGAGCCGACAGGATGTGACACCATGAACCGCGGAAGCTGGTCCGCTCCGTTCATCCACTTCGTCGTCGCCGTCGCGCTCCTGGCTGGAGTTGACGGCGGAGCCGCGACCGCTGCCGACGCCGCTGCGCCCGCCACGGAGCCTGAAAGGCTCTTCGTGCGCCGGATCGCCCCGCTCCTGGCGGCGCGGTGTGGGGCGTGCCACGGTGCCGACGCCGCCGCGATCGAGGGCGGCTTGTCGCTGGCGACCCCCGAGGCGGCGTTGCAGGGCGGCGAGAGCGGCGCGGCCGCCGTCGTGCCGGGCGACACCGCGGCCAGCCAGCTCCTGCGGGCTGTGCGGCGGGACGATGCCGACGTCTCGGCGATGCCCCCCAAGGAGTCGGAGCGGCTCTCGCCACAGGAAATCGAATGGCTGCGCGAGTGGATCGCCGCGGGCGCGGCGTGGCCCGACGCCGAACGCGTCGCCGCGATCCGCAGTGCCCACCAGGCCGCTTGGGCGAAGGAAGACGGCGTCACCGTCGCGACCTCGGGCGGGCTCTCGCCAGATTGGGACGCGCGGCGATACGATCCCGGGGCGCTCTGGGCCTACCGCCCGGTCGTGAAACCGGCCGTGCCGACCGCGGCCGGCGACGCATCGTCTGGAGAACGTCCGATCGACGCGTTTCTCGACGCGTCGCGGCCCGCCGGGCTCGCGGTCGCCCCGCCGGCCGACCGTCGCACGCTCCTGCGCCGTGTCACCTTCGACCTCACCGGGCTGCCCCCCTCCCCCGCCGAGGTCGAGGCCTTCGCGGCCGATCCCCGTGACGACGCGGCCGCGTTCGCGGACGTGGTCGAGCGGCTCCTCGCCAGCCCGCACCACGGCGAGCGGATGGCCCAGCACTGGCTCGACGTCACCCGCTACGCCGATTCGAGCGGCTTCGCCAACGACTACGAGCGGGGCAACGCCTGGCGCTACCGCGACTACGTGGTGAGGGCCTTCAACACCGACATGCCCTACGACCGGTTCGTTCGCGAGCAGATCGCCGGAGACGAGATCGATGCCGCCGACCCCGAGAAGCTGATCGCCGCGGGATTCCTGCGAATGGGCCCCTGGGAGCTCACCGGCATGGAGGTGGAGAAGATCGCGCGGCAGCGGTTCCTCGACGACGTTGTCAACAGCGTCGGCGAGACGTTTCTGGCTCACTCGCTGCAGTGCGCCCGCTGCCACGATCACAAGTTCGACCCCGTGCCGACCCGCGACTACTACGCCATCCAGGCCGTATTCGCCACGACCCAGCTCGCCGAGCGGGCGGCCGCCTTCCTGCCGACGGAGCGCACGGCGGGCTTCGCGGAACGAGCCTACCTGGAGAAGGCCCGGGCCGAGCACGTCGCCACGCTCCACCGGCTCGACTCCGTGCTGCTGGCCAACGCGGAACGCTGGTTCGCCGAGAGCGGCAAGGATCCGGCGCGGTGGCGGACGGCGGTCGCCGAGGCCCGCGGCATCCAGGAGAAGGCAGAGCGGGCTGGGAAGCGGCGCCGCCGCCATTCAGACCTGTTCGCTGAAGCCCGGCGGCTGCTCCTCGAGCGAGGCGAGCCTGAACATGACTTTCCGCCGAAGCTCGTCGGCTTCACGCCGGAGGAGTTCGGCCTCGAGCGGGTGGCCCGCAAGGGGGTCGAGCGGCTCTCGTTCGAACTCGACCGCTACGAGCCCTTCGCGCTTTCCGTCTACTCCGGACGCACTCGCGAGTACAAAACGATCTTTTCGCCGATCCGCGTGCCCGAGGATCGGCTCACGCAGGGTCAGCTCGAGGCCACCGCCATCCTCGGGGGCGGCGACGTTTTCTCGCCGGGTTCGCCCGTGAAGCCAGGCGTGCTCACGGCGGCCGGCGACGTCGGACCGCAGCCGATTCCCGAGGGGATCGAAGGCCGCCGCCGGGCCTTCGCCGAGTGGGTCGCGAGCCCGGCCAACCCGCTCACCGCGCGGGTGCTCGTCAACCGCGTCTGGATGTGGCACTTCGGCACACCCCTCGCCGGCAACCCCAACAATTTCGGCGGCACCGGCAAGCGGCCGACGCACCCCGAGCTGCTCGACTGGCTGGCGGCCACGCTCGTCGAGCGGGGCTGGTCGATCAAGTCGCTCCACCGGCTCATCCTCTCGAGCGATGCCTATCGCCGCAGCGCGATCCATTCCCATCCGGCGGCCCTCCGCGAACTCGATCCGCAGGGGACGAGCTACGCCACGTTTCGGCCGCGGCGGCTCTCCGCCGAGGAGCTGCGCGACGCCATGCTGGCGGCGACGGGCGAACTCAACCCGACGGTCGGCGGCATCCCCAACCGGCCCGAGATCAACCTCGAGGTCGCCCTGCAGCCTCGCCAGGTGATGGGCACGTTCGCGTCGGCCTGGGTGCCGAATCCGCGGCCCGAGGAACGACACCGGCGATCGCTCTATGCCCTCAAGCTCCGCGGGCTCGGCGACCCGGCCATGGAGGTCTTCAACGCTCCCGCACCCGATTTCTCGTGCGAGCGACGGGACGCCACGACGGTCACGCCGCAGGTGTTCGCCCTTTTCAACAGCCGGGCGAGCCATGCCCGGGCCCTGGCCCTGGCCGCCCGCGTGCGGCGCGAGACAGACGGTGACGAGCCGGCGATCCGGCGGCTGTTCGCCCTCGTCTACGGCAGACCGGCCACGCCGGCCGAGCTGGCGGCCTGCCTCGGCCACTGGCGCGAGATCGAGGCCGCCCAGCCGCGGACGGTCTCTCCGCCACAGCGACCGCCGCTCGAGGTGCGGCGCGAGGCGGTCGAGGAGAACACCGGCGAACCGTTCACCTTCGCCGAGACCCTGCACGCCAACGCCGACTTCGTTCCCGACCTCGAGCCGGCCGACTGCGACCCCCGCACGCGGGCGCTGGCCGACGTCTGCCTCGTGCTCTTCAACACCAACGAGTTCGCGTATGTCGACTGACCCCCGCGCTCCCGCCGGCTGCACCCGCCGCGACGCCGTCTACGGCCTCGGGGCATCGCTCGGCAGCATCGCCTTCACGTCGCTGCTCGCGGCCGAGCAGCCGCTGGCGCCGAAGCCTGCGGATCTGCCGGCCGCGAAAGCGAAGAACGTGATCTTCCTGATGATGGAGGGCGGGCCGTCGCACATCGACACCTTCGACCCCAAGCCCGCCCTCACGCGGCTGCACCTGCAGGAGTTCGTCAGCGACGACGATCGCAAGTCGGCGATGCAGAGCGGGAAGCGCTACTACGTGCAAAGCCCGTTTCGGTTCATCAAGGCGGGCCAGAGCGGCGCCGACATCGCGGAGAACTGGCCGCACCTCGCTTCGGTGGTCGACGACATCTGCTTCTTCCGTGGCTGCACCGTCGACAGCGTCAACCACCCCACCGCGCTCTATCAGATGAACTGCGGCAACCGCTTCGGCGGCGATCCCGCCGTCGGCGCCTGGGTGACCTACGGGCTCGGCTCGGAGAATCAGGATCTCCCCGGCTTCGTCGTGCTGCCGGAGTCGAGCTACCCGCAGGGGGGCTCGGCCAACTGGGGCAACGGCTACCTGCCGGCGCAGTTTCAGGGGACGCCGCTGCGGTCCAAGGGCTCGCCGATCTTGGATCTCGCCCCGCCCGGCCACGTCACCCGGGAGGTACAGCGGAAGAACCTCGACCTGCTGGCCAGGCTCGACGCCGGGCATGCCGCGGCCCACCCCGGGCACGACGAGCTGGCCGCGCGGATGAACGCCTACGAGCTCGCCTTCCGCATGCAGATGCAGGTGCCGCAGGTGCTCGACCTCTCTGGCGAGGACCGGCGGACGACCGATCTCTACGGCCTCGGCGACGCCGCCACCGACGCCTTCGGCCGCAAGTGCCTGCTGGCCCGCAAGCTGGTGGAGAAAGGGGTGCGGTTCGTGCAGCTCTATCACGGCTCGTGGGACAGCCACGACTCGATCGAGCGGGCCCACGGCTCGCTCGTGCGGGCGGTGGACCGTCCGATCGCGGCGCTCCTGGCCGATCTCAAGCAGCGCGGGCTGCTCGATTCGACTTTGGTCGTCTGGTGCGGCGAATTCGGCCGCACGCCGGACAATGGCCTTCGCCAGGGCACGGCCTACGGCCGCGACCACAACGCCAACGCCATGACGATCTGGCTGGCCGGCGGCGGCTGCAACGCCGGCCACACGATCGGCGCCACGGACGAACTGGGCGCAGCCGCCGTCGAGGGGAAGGCCCACGTCCGCGACTTCCACGTCACGCTGCTGCGGCTGCTGGGCCTCGACGACAACAAGCTCACCTACTACCACGCCGGCCGGTTCAAGCAGCTCAGCCAGTTCGGCGGCAGGGTCATCGACGACCTGATCGCGTGAGGCTGCCGGCCCGCCCGTGCCGGGAGTCGAGGAAAACGTCCCCGGCCAAGTGAACGCCTAGCATGCCTCACACCGGGCCGGCAGCGCACGAGCCGGGATTTTTCTGGTTGTTCCCGCTGATAATGGCGATGAGGCTTTCTGAGCACCGTTGCGGCTGACGCGGCGCCCCCTTCCCGGATAGTCTCCCATGTGTCCCCGGGGCGCGACCCCGGGGGCGACCATTCCCCACACTCGTGCGATCGGCGGGCCGGCATGCTGGGGCGAGCGCTGCAGCAGTTCAACAACCTCTATTCCGTGTGGGTGGTGGCCCTGTCGGTCGTGGCCTTCATCTGGCCCGGCACGATGCTGTGGTTCGACAGGCCGTGGATCTTCTGGTCGCTGGCCGGGTCGATGCTCGGAATGGGGCTGACGCTCAGCCTCGACGACTTCCGGCGGATCGGCGCGATGCCGTCGAGCGTCGCGCTGGGCTTTGCCTGCCAGTACACGATCATGCCGCTGTGCGGCTGTGCCGTGGCGACGCTCCTGGGGCTGGAGACGGGCCTGGCCGTCGGGATCATCCTGGTGGCGAGCTGTCCCGGCGGAATGGCCTCGAACATGATCACCTACCTGGCGCGGGCCAACGTGGCGCTGTCGGTGCTGTTGACGCTGGCGTCGACGTTCATGGCGTTCCTTTTCACCCCGCTGTGGACGAGCGTCCTGGCCGGACGATATGTTCCCGTCGATGCCTGGGGCATGTGCCTGTCGGCGCTGCAGCTGACGGTCGCGCCGGTGATCGTGGGCGTGGCGATCCGCTGCTGGTTCCCGAAGACGGCCGATCGGATCGGGGCCTGCGGCCCGACGTTCGCCGTGCTGGCGTTCACGTTCGTCACGGCCGGCATCGTGGCGGCGAGCGCCGACGATATCGCGACGCATGGCGGCCGGCTCGCGGTGGCGGCGACGCTCCTGCACGTGGCCGGGTTCGCCCTGGGGTACGCCGTGCCGAAGCTGCTGCGGTATCCAGAAACAGTCGCGCGAACGGTCAGCATCGAGGTCGGCATGCAGAACGGCGGGATGGCGGCGTCGCTGGCGCGGGAGCATTTTCCGGCCCTGCCGCTGGCCGCGGCGGCGGCCGTGTTCAGCGGCGTGATCCAAAACATCCTCGGGGGCCTGATCGCCTCCTACTGGAAGCGGCGGCTCCCGTGAAACCGGCTGAAACATCGCTCGGCCCCCCGGGGCCGTTCAAGGGGAACGCCCGCGGGCCAGCCCGCCGCAACCTCGGGTGGTTCCAGCCGTTCAACCAGTCACCATGATAAGCCGTCACCTTTTTGCCGCGTTCACATTGGTCGGATGCCTGCTCCCGGTGGCGGCCCCGGCGCCCGCCGCCGAACCGGCCGTGGTCCAGCCCGCCCTGACCTGGGTGACGCCGGAGATCAGGGCGCCGGGCGTGTCGTTCCACACGTTCGAGAGCACCGCTGCGAAGACCAAGGTCAGCTATCACCTGTTCACACCGGCCGCCTACGCACGCGAACCCGACCGACGCTTCCCGGTGGTCTATTGGCTGCACGGGTCCGGCGGCGGGCTTCCCGGCATCCCAAAGGTCGCCGCCCACTTCGCCGCCGCTATCGAAGCCGGGAAGACGCCGCCCTGCCTCGTCGTGTTCGTCAACGGCATGCCCAACGGCATGTACGTCGACTGGAAGGACGGCTCGGCTCCGCTGGAAACCGTCATCGTCAAGGAACTCGTGCCGCTCATCGACGCCTCCCGGCGGACGATCGCCGGCCGCGAGGGCCGGCTGCTCGACGGTTACAGCATGGGCGGCTATGGCGCGGCGCGGCTGGGCTTCAAATATCCCGACCTGTTCCGGGCCGTGTCGATCATGGGCGGCGGCCCCCTGCAGACGGAGCTGCTCGACGGGCCGCGGGCCGGGAGGCGGCGGGCCGAGGAGGTGCTGGAACGGGTGTACGGGGGCGATCGCGACTACTTCACGAGCGTCAGCCCGCGCACGCTCGCCGAGCGGCATGCGGCGACGCTCGCCGAGGGCTCGCTCATCCGCATGGTGTGCGGGGACCGGGACGAAACCTTCTCCAATAACCGCGACTTTCACGAGCATCTGGAGCGATTGAAGATTCCCCACAACTGGACCGTGCTGGCCGGCGTCGACCACGACCCGCTCCGCACGCTCCAAGCGCTCGGCGACACCAACTGGGCTTTCTACAGGCAGGCGTTCGGGGACGAGGCGGGGCCCCGGTCGCCCGAGCGCAAGGCCGACCTCGACATCTCCTTCACGGTCGCACGCCAGGACCGTCGGGCTGTCATCGTCAACGCCCCGACCGACGGCACCAGGCGGCCGGCCGTGATCGTGCTCCATGGCGGCATGGGGAGCGCCGACGTGATGCGGGCCAACTCGGGCTTCGACGCCGTCGCCCGGTCCCACGGCTTCATGGTGGTCTACGGCGAAGGCACGTCGTTCGGCGACGGCCGCCATGCCTGGAACACGGGGTTCCTGATGCGACGGCTGGTGCAGGACGCCGACGACATCGCCTACTTCGACACGCTCATCGACACGCTCGTGCGGGAGCACGGGGCCGACCCGAGCCGGGTGTGCATGACGGGAGGCTCCAACGGCGGCATGATGACGTTCGTCTACGCCGTGACCCGGCCGGAGCGGCTCGCGGCCGCGGCGCCGGTGGTGGGCTCGATGTTCAGCTTCGAGACCAGGCCACAGGTCCCGCTGCCGATCCTCATCGTCAACGGCGCGCAGGACGACGAGGTGCCGCTCGCGGGCGGCATGAGCCGCAACCCGATCGTGCAACGCGGCCAGCAGGCGCCGTTCAAGCCGCTCGACGAGGTCGTACGGTTTTGGGTGGAGGTGAACAGGTCGCAGCAGGAGGCCACGGTCGAGACCCGGGGCACGGTGACGACGACCGTCCACGCCGCGACTCCGGATGGAGCGGTGACGGAATTCGTCGTAGACTCTGCAGGCGGGCACGGCTGGCCCGGATCGCGGCAGCGGCGCGACACCGCCCCGCCGATCGGTTCGTTTTCAGGCGCCGAGCGGGTGTGGCAGTTCTTCAAGGACAAGCAGCGAAAGATCCGGTGAGAAGCATGAGCCCGCGTCGCCTGCTTCTGGTGGCCGGAGGGGGCGTCGTCATCGCATGCTGCGTGGTCCTCGTGCCCCGTGGCGTGGCCCAGCAGGCCCTCGAGCAGCGGTTCGATCAGG
The DNA here is from genome assembly GCA_044344895.1 of Pirellulales bacterium. GTDB lineage: Bacteria > Planctomycetota > Planctomycetia > Pirellulales > UBA1268 > CAMCQY01. The sequence continues at coordinate 14,078 of JBIJCD010000021.1, forward strand.
TCGACAAAAACCGCGACGGCAAGGTCACGCCCGACGAGCTGCCAGCGCGGGCCCTCTTCCAGCGGCTCGACCTCGACGGCGACGGTGCGATCACGAAGCCCGAGGCAGCCGCGGCCGTCCGCGAGGGCGCCCTGAACGACCTTTCCAAGGGAAACGCGGCACCCATCGCGGCGGCGGAGCGGACGTCACCCTCCCCCGCCGAGCCGCCGGTCCGCGAGGGACCTCGGCCGGTGCGGCCGGGCGATCACGGCATCGGCCGCCGCATCGGCACCCTCACGTTCACCGACATCGCGGGCATGTCGCGGTCGCTCGACGGGATCGCGGCGGGGAAGATCACGGTCTTCGCGCTCACGAGCACGACCTGCCCGATCAGCCGCAAGTATCTGCCGCGGCTCGCCGAGCTCGCCGCCGAACACGCGGACGGCATCGCCTGGATCCTGGTCAACCCGGTGGCGACCGACAAGGTCGCCGACATGCAGTCCGCCGCCGCGCACTTCGCTGACCGTGCGAGCTACGTACACGACCCCGGCGGCCGGCTCGCCGCCGCGATCGGCGCGGTCACCACGACCGACGTCGTCGTGCTCGATCGCGACTGCACCGTCGTGTATCACGGCGCGATCGACGATCAATATGGCTTCGGCTATTCGCTCGCCGCCCCGCGCCGCCGCTACCTGGCCGACGCGCTCGCCGCGATCCGGCTGGGCGGGGAGCCGCTCGTGTCTGCCACCGAAGCCCCGGGCTGCGTGCTCGACACGGCCCCGCCCGGCGAGCCGAAGGCTGAAGTCACCTACCACGGCCGGATCTCGCGGATCGTGAAGCGGCACTGCGTGGAGTGCCATCGTGACGGCGGCGTCGGACCGTTTCCGCTCGATTCCTACGCCGGCCTCGTGGCCCATGCCGGCATGGTGCGGCAGGTGGTCGACCGCGGCACGATGCCCCCGTGGTTCGCGGCCCCCGTACCCCCCGATGCCGAGACGGGCCGTGTGCACACGCCGTGGGCCAACGATCGGTCGCTCGCGGAGCCGGAGAAGCAGGATCTCCTGCGGTGGCTGGCCGGCGGGAGGCCCGCGGGCGATCCGGCCGATGCGCCCGCCGCCAGGCCGCATCCCGCCGACTGGCAGATCGGCACGCCGGACGCCGTCTTCGAGTTCGCCGAGCCAGTAGCGGTGAAGGCGACGGGCGTGATGCCCTACCAGACGGTGTTCGTCGAGACGCACCTGCCCGAGGACCGCTGGGTGCGGGCGATCGAGGTGCAGCCCGGCGACCGCAACGTCGTGCACCATGCCCTCATCCACCTCGCCGGCGCCGGCGAGCAGGTCGGTGATCGGCGGGATACAGCCGCCGAGGAGCGGGGCGGGTTCTGGGGCGAGTACGTGCCGGGCCAGAACACGCTCGTCTATCCCGACGGGTTCGCCAAGAAGCTACCGAAGGGTGCGCGGCTGCGGTTCCAGATGCACTACACGCCCAACGGCACGGCGACGACGGACCGCACCCGCGTGGGGGTGATCTATGCGAAGGAGCCGCCGCGGCACGAAGTGCGTGTGGCTGGCATCGTGAACGCGAAGATCTCCATTCCTCCGGGTGCGGCCGACCACCGCGAGGAGGCCTCGCTGCGGCTGCCGTTCGACGCCGCGATCCTCGGGTTCCTGCCGCACCTCCACGTGCGGGGCACGGCCTGCCGCTACGAGGCGGTCCGCGGCGACGGCACCCGCACCACGCTCCTCGACATCCCGCGCTATGACTTCAACTGGCAGCTGCTCTACCGTCTGGCCGAGCCGCTGACGCTGTCGGCGGGTGACACGCTCGTGTTCACGGCCTGGTTCGACAATAGCGCCGGCAATCCGGCGAATCCCGATCCCACGAAGACCGTCCGCTGGGGCCCGCAGACGTTCGACGAGATGCACCTGGGCTACGTAGAGTATTACGTGCCGGGGTCGCCGCCAGGCGATCCGTCCCCGAGGCTCCGCCGGGGTGCGTCGCTGGACTTCAACACCAGAAAACGAAAGGCCAGCACTCCATGAAAGACCCGACCGTCCGTGGCGTCATCCACCTGATCGAGGAGACCAAGACCTTCGGGCAGAAGGGCTTTCGCAAACGTCTCGTGGTGCTCGAGCAGTCCAAGGGCACGTTCACCAACTTCATCCCCGTTGAGTTCGTGAAGGAAGGCTGCGACGCCGTGGACGACCTGTCCGTGGGAGACGAGATCGAGGTGACGTACCGCCTGAGCGGCCGCCGCTGGCAGCGGGACGAGGCCAGCGAAGCCAAATATTTCCTGAGTGCCGAGGGCCTCTCATTCAAACGGTTGTCTGGGAACGGGCGACCTGGCGAGGGCCCTGACGCCTCAGCCGACCCCAACGATGCCTTTGCGGAGGCCGGCGACGACGACGTGCCTTTTTGAGGCAGCCGCAACCACCTCGCCCGCCCCATCCACCTGCTGACCTGCGTCCCTTTCAAGAGGCCGTCGTCAAAGTGACAGTGCCGGGCGGTGCCGGAGCGGATGTCACGCTTTCCGCTTGGAGTTGAACCAGGCCAGTTGCCCGTCGACGGCCGTGAGGAACGTGCCGCGGTGGCTCGCGAAAGGCACGGCGATCTGATCCAGGTTGGTCTTTCCATACGTGCCGCGCTGCCACGTGGCGATGTAGGTGGCGATCGAGCCGGGAGAGGCCTCGTCGGCAATGCCGTAATACATCAGCATGTCGCTCTCGAGCCGCGTCTTTCCGACGCCGATGTCGCGGAACAGGCCGGCGAACGTGCTCTTCGCGAAGGCGCGGGGATCACGGGCGAACTTCTGGTCGATGAACTTCGAGACCTCGGCGTCGCGGGTGACGCCATCGAGCGTCATGACCGGCACGATCTCCCCGCGCACGTTCATCTCGAACGCGAACGAGGGCGTAAAGACGAACTCTCGCATGTAAAACTTTCGCGAGATCTCGTAGTTGCCGCCGAGCAGTTCCAGCGGCGTGTTGGTCTTGCCGCTGTAGCCGCCCAGCGAGAATGAGGCGAACTGGGGAATGAAGGCGACCCACGCCCCATCCGGCACGCCGGGCGGCGTGTTGTTGACGACCGAATACGGGCGGGCATTGAAGATGAACCGGTTGATGAACATCTCCGTGTTGGACGCTGCCGACGCCGTCGAGACGCCGCTGATCTTCACGCCCTTGGCCTCGAGGGCCTCCTGGAATGCCTGCGTGACGACCCCGCCCTGCGACCAGCCGTTCAGGAAGAGCTGCGATACCTGCACCTTCTGGTATGCCAAGAGCTTCTGCGCGGCGGCGTACATGTCGACGCAGGCCCGCTGATGGCTTCCCTTGACGAAGAATCCGTCGTTCTCGATCGAGTTGCCGACGCCGAAATAGTCGGGCGCGATGACGGCATAGCCGTTTCCGGCGAACTGGGCGACGTTCAGCCGGGTCTCGTAGCACGAGCCGTAGAAATCCTGCTTCGAGAGCCCGTACTTGAACGGTGTCTCGTCGTTCTTGTCCCAGGAGAAAGCCTGGGACGGGACCGACTCCTTCAGAAATAGCGCGCCGTGCTGGTAGGAGACGAGCGGCAGCGGGCCGGTCGCTCCCTTCGGCAGCGCCACGAGGCCGTAGGCGACCGTGGGGCGATTGCCCTGCTCCGGGATCGTGGAGCGGTAGGCCACCCGGTAGAGATCGACGCCGTTGGCCACGTCCGGATAATCCGGCGTGACGTACTGCTCCCAAAACGGCGCTTGGCCCTGCTCGATCGCGTCCACCTCGGGCTTTCGGAAGGCCTCCAATTCCTCGTTGAGGATCGCGTTGAGATCCGCCTGGGTTTTTTCTCCCAGATACTCGTAGTGGGCCCCGATGACGACGACCCGGTTGCCCGTGGGTTTGCCTTCATCGTCGTATTTGTCGTAGTAGGTCTCCCCGAAGCCTTTGCCGATCGTGGTGACGCTGTTGCCGAGCCGGTCCTTGAGGTCGGCACCTTGCGGCAGCAG
>JBIJCD010000022.1:0-17933 GCA_044344895.1 Pirellulales bacterium
TTGGCAAACCTGGAGACGGAGGCGAGGGGTCGGCGAACGCTCGAGGAGCTTTGGGCCGCCTCGGCCCACGCGACGAGACTTTTGCCGCCCCGAAGCCGTCGCTCCACCAAACCGGGATGCGCACTAGGACGCCGCGCCGACGCCCTCCGCAGCGGCGCCGGGCGATGGCTCTTGCGGCTCCTCGCTCGGCTCCTCGCTGGCGTCCTTTCGCGGCTCGCCTCGAGGCTTTCCAGGCACGGCTTTCGCTTCCACTTCGCCTTCCCCGGTCGTCTCCACTGCCGCAGGCGGCACCTTGCCGTCCGCCTCATCCACCATCGGTGGTTTCGCCACCCGCGCCGGAGCGACCGGCTCATCGAACGTCGGGGGCACGCCAATCGCGGGAAGAGCGGCGTCGACCGTCTCGGCTGCCAGCGGTCGCACGTCGGCTGCCCACACCGTGTCGGCGTCGAACAGCACACCCGTGATCAGAACCTGGTCGCCGATGTCGGCGGCAGGCTGCGTCCGGGAGATCACGGCGACGGAGCGGCGGGCAGTTTCAGGCCCGGCCACCTGCGCCCGCGTGCTCCAATAAGGGCCGAGTTGTCGCGTCGACTCCACTGTCGCCACCAGCACGGTGCCGTCAGCGCGTCGCTTCTGGCTGGCAAGCCACATACGGCCGAGCGTCCGCAGGTCCTCGATCGCGGGCTCACTGCCACGAATGTGCTCGAGCAGGCCGTCGACGGTCTCCGGGGATTGCTCGAGCGGCCGCCCCGACTCAACGGCCGCGGACTCGAGCAGCAAAAACTGTTCGCCCAAAGCGGCCAGCCGCTTGTACCACGCAACCATCAGCCGCTTGCGGCCCGGATCATCGTCCGCTACAGCCTCGAGGTCGTCGCGGGCCGCGGCGGCCTCGGCTACGGCGGCCTCCAATGCGGTCAGGTCGAGCGGCGGGAGAGCTGGCGGTTCGGCAGGCACCGCCAGCACCTGCGGCACGGCCGGCATTGCGACGGGCGCGGGGGCGTCCTCGGCGTTGAGCCGCGCCAACGCGGCCTGGATCTCCTCGGTAGTTCCGAGTTTCGCCAACGCCGCCCGGAATTCCTCCGCCAGTTCCGCGGGCACGTCGGTTGCCGCAACAAACAGATTCGCGGGGGCTTCCTTCCGCGGATCGTCGTCCGGCTTGTTGCCGCCATCCGCGGCCATTTTCTCCTCGCTGCCAGGCGGCGAAACTGGCCCGTCCGTCGTCGCCTCGTCGGCTGCGGCTGGTTCCCCGGCGGGCCCATCGGCCGCCATGGTCTCCGCCGCCGGCTCGTCGGACGACTTCTCCGCTTCCGGCAGATCATCGAGCGATGGGGCGCTGGCTCGCGGCGCCGCCGCCTGACGCCCCCCCGCGGCCCCGCCGTGCCGCAGCGACTGCGGGACGAGGAACGCCAACTGGTCCGGCACGCTCCGGGCCAGCTTGAATGGATCCTTCTGGAATCCCCAGATCAGGATCGCGTAGGTCACGGGAAGGGCCATCACGCCGCCCAACACCACACCAGCCAACTGCCCGAGGCCGCTCTTCTTCTTTTTCGTGCGAACAGCCGGCGGTGCGGCTGTAACCGCGGCCGTCGCCGCGGCCCCCGCCGCCATGGCGAGCGGGATCGACGCCAGATCCTCGGCGGACGATTCGAAACGCTGTGGAAACGCTTCCTCGAGCCCTTCTTCGGCGAATGGCGAGCCGGCGGGGATCGTCGGAAAAACATCGGCATTGAACGAGACGTCGTCGGCGGGCGGATCGACCGGGGCGTCACCGAAATCGGGCGGATCGTCGTCCGGAGTCATGGAACCGAGTTCCCGCGCGAGCTGGGCGTCGTCGAAGTCGTCCTCCGCGGCTGCCGACTCGCTCCCAAACGAGTCGTCGCCGTTCATCGAGATGATCTCCGGCCGCTGGCCCTCGACCGGCTCGACCGGGAAGTCGTCCTCCCGCCGCTCGGCGTCGGGTGCCGCGGCCTCGGCATCGTGCCGCGGAAAGACGGCCAAGGGAATGTCGCCGTCGGCCGGCGCGCCGACGCCGTCATCGTCCGCGGCGTTGAAAGCCGGCTCGGCAGGCAGCTGCTGCTCGTCGTCGAACCCGCCGATGATCGCGTCGAAGTTGAAGGCGTTGTCGTCACCGCCGGCCGGTCCGCCGGCTTGGCCCTCGCCGGCACCCTGAGCGTCGGCATCGAGGTCTGCCCATGGATCAGGTTCACCGCTCTGCTTGTCGTCGTCGGTCATCGCCGGCCCTCACGCGCTGCGGCCCGACCTCGACACCGCACCCGCGGCCCGATGCCCGACCTGCTGTCGAAGCGGCAGTCACCCCGCCGCCACGGCGAGATTCTACCATCCGGCGGGCAGGCACCCGAAATGTCGGACCAGGCTGGTTTTCAGGGGGTCAGACCACGCCGTACGCCGATCCATAGCGATCGCGCAGACTGTCCACCAACCAGTGCTCCGCGACCGGCGAGCCGGTGGCCCGCGCCACGAGTTCGCTCGCCGGGAACAGACGCCCGTGGCCGTGAACGCGTTCGCGAAGCCACCCGAGCAGGCTCGTGAACCGACCGCCGGCGACGTCCTGCTCGAGGTCGGGCAGGTCGCGCTGCGCGGCGGCCATCATCTGCGCGGCGTACATGTTGCCGAGCGTGTACGTCGGAAAGTATCCGATCAGGCCCGCGCTCCAGTGGATGTCCTGCAGCACGCCCTCGGCGGCGGAAGGCGGCCGGAAGCCGAAGTCCCCGGCGAACCGCTCGTCCCACGCCTGGGGCAGATCGGCTACGGACAGTTCGCCGTGCACCACGGCCCGCTCCAGGTCGAATCGCAGCATGACGTGGAGATTGTAGGTCACCTCGTCGGCCTCCACGCGTATCAGCGACGGCCGCACCGTCATCAGCGCCTGCTGGACCGCGGCGGGCGACGCGTCGCCGAGTGCGTGCGGAAAGGCCTCACGCGCGAGCGGGAAGCACCACTGCCAGAAGGCCGGCGCGCGGCCGATCAGGTTCTCCCACAGTCGCGACTGCGATTCGTGGATGCCCAGCGAAGCTGCCTGGCCGGGCGGCAGGCCGAACCACGCCGTCGGCAAACCCTGCTCGTAGAGCCCGTGTCCCGCCTCGTGCAAGACTCCATACAACGCCGTGGGCAGGAACCGCTCGTCCCAGCGTGTCGTGATCCGGCAGTCGTCGGGCCCCATGGTGGAGCAGAACGGATGGTCGGTGGTGTCGAGCCGGCCGCGGTCGAAATCGAATCCAATACGGGCCGCCACCGAACGCACGAACCGCCGCTGGTCGGCCACGGGGTAGGAACGGGCGAGGATCGCGTCGTCGGGCTTCCGCGACGAACCGGCGCATGCCCGGACGAGTGGCACGATCTGCGACCGCAGTCGCGAGAAGACGGCCGCGATCTCCCGCCATCTGCCTCCCGGCTCGTATTCGTCGAGGAGCGCGTCGTAGGGGTCACCGCCAGGATCCAGGCAGTCGCCGAGTTCCCGCTTCAGGGCGAACATCTGCTGCAGCCACGGCTCGAGCATGGGCCACGACGACTCGCCGCGGGCAGTCGCCCATGCCTGCTGTGCCTCGACGCACGTCCGCGCGATCGCCTCGACGAGCCGTTCCGGGACCCGCGCGTGCTTCTCGAAGTCTTTCTGCAAGAGGGCGATCGTGGATTGCACCAGCGGCGAGCCGTTCCGCGTCATGGGCCCGGCCGCCAGCGTTGCCAGACGCTCGCCGTAGGCCGGATCGGTACGACGGCGGTGAACCAGGGCCGCCAGGGCGGCCGACTGTTCACCGCGATAGGCTGCCGCCCGCGGCGGCATCATCGTCCGCTCGTCCCAGCCCAGAAGCGATTCGACCGATGACAGGACGGCTGTTTCGCGGGCGTGGCTGCAGACATCGTCGAAGGCCTGCTCGCCAGGCGACTCGGCCGGGGGCGGCGGTGGAACGCGGGTCATGTGCGACACCGTGTCGTCATCGTTGCGTCACTGGGGAAAGTATGCTGGGCGAAGTATGCTGGTCTGTCGTCGGAACGGCAATCGACGGGCCCTTGGTGGCCCCTCCGGCCATCCGGCGAGACCCTGGCATGACGATCTTCCATCGCCGAACGGCACACGAAGAGCCGGTTCACGAAGAAGTCGTTCGTGATCGCCGAGTTCCCGCCACCCCAGGACACCGCATGCTCGACGCGCTGGTGATTGCGCCGCACCCGGACGACGCGGAACTGGGCATGGGCGGCACCATCTCCCTGATGCTGCGGCAGGGGCTGCGGGTGGGCGTTCTCGACCTCACCGACGGCGAGCCCACCCCGCGTGGCTCGCCGGAGACACGTGCCAGGGAGACTGCCGCCGCCACGCGAGCGTTGGGGATTCCCTGGCGGGAGAATCTCGGCCTGCCCAACCGCCGACTCCGCGCCACGCTGTCGGCACGGGCCGCGCTCGCCGGTGTGATCCGCCGCACCCGGCCACGGTGGCTCTTCGCTCCCTACTGGGTCGATGCCCATCCCGATCACCTGGCGGCCACCCGCCTGACCGAGGCCGCCCGGTTCTGGGCGAAGCTGACGAAGTGCGACATCCCCGGGGATCCGTGGCACCCGGAGCGCGTCTACCACTACTGGAGCGTGCACCTCAAGCTCGTGCGGCAGCCGGCCTTCGTCGTGGACGTGTCGGACCACTGGGACGCGAAACGGGCCAGCCTCGCCTGCTACGCGAGCCAATTCGATTCGACGGCACCACAGCCCACCGTGCTCGAGCGCGTCGAGGCGGCGTCACGGTGGTGGGGCGCGACCATCGGCAGACTCCATGGCGAGCCCTTCTCGGCCCGGGAGCCGGTCGCGCTGCGGGGCTTTGCCGACCTGTTTTGAGGGCCCGCGCGGGCGGCGGTTGAGGCGGGTTGGCCCGATCGCGGGGACCGGGCGGGGGCACCCAGGAAGGCTGCACCGCCTCCCGGCAGGCTGCCGATAGATCCTCCGCGGCCCCTGGATGCGGCCGCTGGGCCTGCAGGACGCGGCTGATGGCTTCCCGGGACATCAACGTCATCGCACTCGTCAAGGGCGGGGAACGCTACGTGTTCCTCTACGACGACGACAGCCGCGAGGAAACCCTGCGAACGCTGGGGAGATACGCGGCCAACCCTGACCTCAACTTCTCTTGGTACGACGCTTCGGTGCTCGCCCAAAAGGTTCGGCAAGGTGGAACGCGGAGCCGTCGACACCGCTTCGTGCCCCGTGCCGACCGGCCTGCGTAGGTGGAGCTGCGGCGGCAGATCCGCTCCAGCGTCATCCCGCTGATCGGCGCGAGCAGGATGATCCCGGTCGACGTCCCGCTGACCACGATAGCTGAGATGCCCGGCTCGGTGTGTTTCGCGAGGTGGAGCGATGGTTTCGCGGCGGCCGGGAGCGAGCGACGGCTTCACGACGCAGATCGAGCGGTTTCTCGGTTTTTTGGCGGCGGAGCGGGGAGCCTCGCCCTTCACCCTGAAGAGCTACCGCGAGGACCTCAAGCAGCTGGAGGAGTTCCTGCGATCCGCCGGCTGTAGGTCGCCGGCCGACGCGTCGAGCGTGGTGCTCCGCCGATTCGCCTCGGGCCTGCACGCTGCCGGCTACGCAGCGTCGAGCGTGGCGAGAAAGCTGGCGAGCACCAGGAGTTTCTTCGCCTTCGGCCAGCGCGAGGGCTGGGTCACGGCCAACCCGGCGAAGCCGCTCCGTAGCCCCAAGCGATCCCGGAAGCTGCCGCGATTCCTCACCGGTGAAGAGATTGGCCGGCTACTGGCGGCACCACAGCCGGGACGGCCGGGTGGGCTGCGGGACCGTGCGATTCTCGAGTTGATGTATTCTTCCGGCGTCCGCGTGCGGGAACTCGTCGGACTCGACGACGGCGACCTCGACCTCGGCGGCGGCACGATCCGCGTCCGCGGCAAGGGCCGCCGCGAGCGGCTCGGCATCGTCGGTTCCCATGCCCGGGAGGCGATTCGTGCCTGGCTCGCGGCGCGTCCGCGGCCGGCGATTGCCGCCGCTGGTGGCCGCCGGCAGCCGTTGTTCACGAATCGCTTCGGCGGCCGGCTCTCGGTCCGCGGGGTGGGACGGTTGCTCGAAAAACATCTGGCGGTCGCCGGACTCGCCCGGCGGGCCACGCCGCACACGCTTCGCCACAGCTTCGCGACGCACCTGCTGGACGCCGGCGCCGACATCCGCAGCGTCCAAGAGCTTCTCGGACACCGCAGCCTCGTCACGACGCAGATCTACACCCACGTCACGACCACCCGGCTGCTCGACGCCTTCGACAAGGCACACCCGCGGGCGCGGTGACCCGGTCGCCACCGCGTCGGTCAATGATCCGGATCAGACCAGGCCGCGACGCACGGCCCAGACGGCCGCCTGCGTGCGATCGCCGACGGCGATCTTTCGCAGGATGTTCTGCACGTGCTCCTTGACCGTCTCGACGCTGATCGTGAGCGACTGGGCGATCTCCTTGTTCGAAAGTCCCAGGGCCATGTGGCGGAGCACCTGGGTTTCGCGTTGCGTGAGGGGAATGTCCGGGTCGGGCGTGGCCACGCGGTTGGCCATCGTGGTAGCGACCCGCCGCAGTTCTCCCGCCTTCATGGGAAGCTGTCCCGCGGCCGCCCCCGTGATGGAGTTGATGAGTTCCGCCCGGGTGCACCCCTTGAGCATGTAATCATGGGCTCCCGCCGCCACGGCCCGGGCCACGTAGGTAGGGTTGTCGAAGGTCGACAGCATCACGACCCGCACGCCCGGCATGTCGGCGTGGATCTTCTCCAGGGCCTCCAGACCGTCCTTGCCGGGCATCCGGATGTCGAGCAGCACCACGTCGGGCTTGAGCTTCCGGGCGAGCTTGATGGCCTCGTCGCCGCTCGACGCTTCGCCGACGATCTTCACCTCGGACCCTGACAGCAGGCTGACGAGCCCCCGCCGCACGACTTCGTGGTCATCCGCAATCACAACTTTGATCGCCATCACTCAGTTTCTGACTTTCTGCCTCAGCGGCATGGAGAACTGGAAACATCGAACCCAGCGAACTGGAGCTACCCCATCGTCGGGAGGAACGAAAGAGATCTTAACGAGTCAACATTTTTGAAACAACCGAATGGCGGCTCCGGCTCGCCGCGGGGACCACTCGACCGCCCAGCCATCGGCCGCGCGAATCTCCGGCAACCGCCGGCGACCGCCACACGAGCCAAGAAGTTCGCCGCTCGCGGCAAAACATCCAATCCCCTGATCAGGTGGACGGCAGCGGCCTGCTCACTGGCTGGCTGCTGGGCCATCGGCCTACGGGGTCCGGCCGCGCATGCGGTCGAGCATGGACGCAGCCCCCTGCCGCAGCAGCATGTCGGCGACCTGCCGGCCCAGTGACTCCGGCGCGGCGGACACTGCCCGCGACCGACTATCGACCGCCGCCTCGGCCACGACCCTCTCCACGCCACCTTGCTTTTCCTCCAGCACGCAGGCGCCGAGCAGCAGCGATCCATCCGGCCCGCTGCGTCCCCAGGCGCCGATCGGGGCCAGGCACCCCCCGGCCAGGGCCGCCAGGCAGCTGCGTTCAGCCCGGGCGGCGTCGTGCGTGGCCGGGTCGTCGAGCGGTGCGAGCGCCCTCCGCATCCGCTCGTCGTCGGCCCGGATCTGGATGCCGAGCGCCCCCTGGGATACCGCCGGCCAGAACGTCGTCGGCCGCAGCACCTGCGACACCCGCGGCGACAGCCCGAGCCGCTCGAGGCCCGCTCCGGCGAGGATCAGGCAGTCGTACTCGCCCGCGTCGAGCCGCCGGAGTCGCGTGTCGACGTTGCCGCGGATGCTGCGGACGACGAGGTCGCCGCGGACGGCCTTGACCTGGGCGACCCGCCGCACGCTGGACGTGCCCACCACGGCGCCGGGCGGCAGCATTTCCAGCGTGCAAGGCGTTCCCGGCGGATGCGACGATCGGCCCACGAGCGCGTCGAAGGGCGTGGCCCGCACCGGCACGCACGCCACCACGAGCCCGGCCGTCTCCTCCGTCGGCAGATCCTTGAGGCTGTGCACCGCGGCATCGATCCGCCCCTGAAGCAGTGCTCGCTCGAGTTCGCGGACGAAGACGCCATCGCCACCGATGGCGGCGATCGGAACGTCGGTCCTGACGTCGCCCTCGGTCGATACGATCTCGACGTTCGCGGCCACACCCAGCCGCCGCAGCTGCTCGACGACCCAGCCCGTCTGCGTCCGCGCCAGGGCGCTGCCCCTCGTCCCCACCCGGATCGGGGTGCCGGTGGCCGACTCCACCGCTCCGCCTCGCGCCGGAACCGCACCGTCATGCATCGCCGCAGCCCTCCGGCAGTTCCGTCGCCGTATCGGCCCGCGCGATCACGGCCACGTCGACACGCTCGGCACCGGCTGCGGTGAGCGCGAGGCAGCAGGCCGACAGCGTTGCCCCGGTGGTCATCACGTCGTCGACGAGGAGGATCCTCTTGCCGTCGATCCGCCGGCGGCTGCGGAATGCGTTGCGCACGTTGCGTGGTCGGTCCTCGATCGGAAGTTCGTTCTGCATCCTCGTCGCCCGGTGCCGCGCGAGCACGCGAGACCAGGGCAGGCCGAGCTGCCGGCCGACGCCGGCGGCCAGGTCATCGGCGGCGCTCACGCCCCGCAGCGAACGCCGCCACCAGTGCATCGGCACCGGCACGACGCAATCCGCCTGCCAGGCCTGCATCGTATCGGCATGCTTGCCGACCAGGAGGACCGCCAGGGTGGCCGTCACCCGCAAGCCGGCCGGCCGCTTGGCCCGCAGCACCGCTTCCCGCAACGCCCCGCTGTAGGCCGACAGCACGACGATGCCGCCCCACTCGGGCGCGGCACGACGGCAGCCACGGCAGCCATCTACGCCTCCGCACGGCCCGCCACAGCGTCGGCAGCGAGCCACGTCGGCCGACAGTTGACGCACGCAGGAGAGACACGCGCCGGCGATCGCGGCATGGGGACGGCCGGCCGAAAAGCCATCCGGATAGCCACCCGGTTCGCGACGGCAGACGGGGCACTGGGGAGGAAAGAGCAGATCGATGCCGCTCTCGGCCCAGCCTCTGGCATCGCTCGGCAGGAAACGACCCCAGCCCATGGCAACCCTTCCCAACGGCCCCGTCTGAACGGCCCGGAATCCGGTCTTTCCGACCACCGTCCGGGTTTTTCGCGGGGGCAGTTCCGGTTGACGCTTGCGGCCGGGCGGCGTACCGTCCGCCACCCGCAGGGGCCGTTTCGGCCGACGGCCGGCACGGCTGCCGCCACCGGCCTAATCGTCCGCCGCGATCGCGATCCGTCAAGCGCCCATGCTCATCGACCGCTACATCGCCCGGGCGCAGCTGCACGCGTTTCTGATCGTGTTCGTCAGCCTCGCCGGGCTGACCTTCGTGGTCGACGCCTTCACCAACATCGAGGAATTCATCGCCCACTCGCCAGAAGCCGGAGGGCTCGCGCGAGTGCTGGGGGCGTACTACGGCTACCGGTTGATCTCGTTTTTCGACGCCACGAGCCCGGTCATCTCCCTCGCCAGCGCCATGTTCGCGCTGTCGTGGCTGGAGCGGCACAACGAGCTCACGGCCCTGCTGGCGGCTGGCGTGACCCGCTGGCGAATCGCCCGGCCCACGCTGGTCTTCGCGGCCGTGATCAGCCTCCTGGCGATGGCCAACCGCGAGATCGTGCTGCCACGGATCCGCCACAACTTCTCCCGCAACGCGCAAAACCTGCGGGGCGACGCCGCCCACCCGTTCGAGGCGCGGTACGACCACGCCTCCGAGATCCTGTTTCGGGGACGGGCCGCGCAGCAATCCAGTTGCCGCATCGAGTCGCCGAGCCTCCTGATGCCGCCGGCGCTCTCGGAATACGGTCCGCAAATCGACGCCGCAGAGGCCGTCTGGCATCCCGCCGACGGCAATCACCCGGCGGGCTACCTGCTGAGCGAGGTCCGCGAGCCGGCAGACATCGACCGGCTCGCCTCCCTCGCCAGCGACGGCAGGACGATCGTCTTCACCCGGGCGGACGCCGCGTGGCTGCAACCCCGCCAGTGCTTCGTCTCGAGTGACGTCACGTTCGAGCAGCTCATCGGGTCGGCCAACTGGTCGCAGTATTCCTCCACGGCGGACCTGGTGCGGGCGATCGCCAACCCCAGCCTCGGGGTAGGGGCGGAGGTGCCGCTCCGCGTGCACGCGCGGATGGTCGCCCCGCTGCTCGACATGTCGCTGGCCATGCTCGGCATACCGCTCGTCGTGGGGCCCAATCGCCGCGGCATTTTCGTCGCCGTCGGCTTGTGCGTCTCGTCCGCGGTGGTCTTCTTCCTGATGATCTTCGGCTGGCACGCGTTGGCGACGGCATACGTCGTCAGTCCGTCGATCGGCGCCTGGGCGCCGCTGCTCATCCTCGCGCCGCTGGCGTCGTGGACGGCGCAGCCGATGTGGCAATAGTCGCGGCGGCCGGCAGCCGGCAATCGCGTTACTTCGCGGCGTCCGCTTTCTTGGCGTCCTTCGCGTCCTCCTTCGCGTCCGGGGCATCGGCCGCCGGGGCGGCGGGCTGTTCCGCCGGCGACATCCTGACCGTCCGGGCCACGAGTGCGGCCAGATCGTCGAGGGAAACGGCGGCGGCAAGCTCCTGGGGCACCCTCCACATCAGCACCGTGCAAACCTTGCTGTCCGGGTCGGCCCCCAGCCAGACCTTCGTCGTGCCCTCGGTGCTCTTGGTCTCCCTCACTCCCTTCTCCCCGGCGGCAAGCCGCTCGAAGGGCTGCTGGCCCTGCGCCGTCATGACCGCCCACGACGACGGCTTGGCCTGTGGAATGTCGACCGTGCCCCAGGCTGCCGCCGTGAACGCGGGATCCTTCAGGGCCTTGATCTTGTCGCTGATCCGCTTTTTGACATCTTCGAGACCGCCGGCCTCGTCCGCAGGAGCCCAAACGGAGAGCGTCACCGGCATCTTCTCACCACCGCCTCCGGCCGCCAGCAACTCCTGGAGCGTGACGCAAAACCCCGGCAGATCGTCGAGGAGTGGCGGCTTGTCGGCGATTTCCGCGGTGAAGAGCTTGGGAACCTGAACCCGCAGCCTGCCCCCGGCGAGCACCTTCGGTTCGCGGTGCAGCCGCTGGAGTTCGACCGCCTCACGATACCGCGTCAGGCTCTTGCTGTGGGCGTCGTTGTAACTGCCGGCCAAGCAGCCGGCGAGCGCGAGCAGACAGGACAGCATCACCACCCGCAGCCGCATCATCTGTCCTCTCCGCATTCGTAGGACTGCAACCGCCGCGCGAACCGAGCCGGCACGTCGCAGGACGCGCACCGGCGCGGCCCAAAAAAAGCGTTCCGAACGAGACGATTGTGCCAGATTTTCGGAATTCGCAACCCGGCCCGCGAAAGCCGCGAAAACAACGCAATCGCTGCGAAGGCCTTGCCCCCCAAGGCTTTCCGAGCCGTTCTTGTTTATCCAGACCCATTTACTCAACCCCGCCTGCCCCTCCTGCCGATTCTCTCTGTGCGGAAGCGAACCGGTCGGCCATGCGGTCACCGGACGGGTTCCGAGCGTTCGAGGCGAAGGAGTGCCACACATGCGGATCACCACCAGCAAATTCGGTCGCATCGAGGTCGATGCGGCGGACATTCTCCACTTCCCCAGCGGCCTGCCGGGACTCGAAGACTGCCGCGAGTGGGCCCTACTCGCCGACTCCGACGACGATTCGCTCGGCTGGCTCCAGAGCGTGACCCGCGGCGATGTCGCCCTGGCCGTCGTCAGCCCGCGGCGGTTCGTGCCTGAGTATCAGGTCCGCATCCCCCGCAGCGAGCTGCAGCCACTCTCACTCTCCGACATGCGACAGGCGCAGGTGGTGGTCGTCGTCGGCAAAACCGGCACAGGCCTCACGCTGAATCTCAAGGCGCCGATCGTCATCAACCTCGAAACCCGCACCGGCCGTCAAGTCGTCGCCACCGGCGACCTGCCTCTGCAGTACGAACTTTCCACCCACCGCCCGCCGCTCAAAAAGAGCGCATAATTCCCTCGACACCGACACAGGAACGTCGGCGCAGAGGCCAGGATCAGGAAGGAACCAGCGATGCTCGTGCTCTCCAGACAACGTGACGAAAGCATCATGATCGGCGACAACATCGTCGTCACGATCGTGGACATCCGGGGAGACAAGGTCCGCCTGGGCATCAACGCTCCTGCCGAGATCCCTGTGCACCGACAGGAGGTCTACGAGGCGATCCAGCGGGAAAACCAACGGGCTGCCAAGCTCGAGCCGGGCGACACGCAGGGCATCTCGCGGTTGGCGGGCCGGGGCAACGACGGCCCGGGCCGGCCACCGGAACCACCGCGACGCTGACGCCGCCGGCGGGCTGAGCCGACGTGAGTCAACTCTGGAACCAGGGCGGCTCGTTTCCCGGCTTCCACTTGATGTTGCACCCCAGGCTCGGCCGCTGCTCGGCAAGCGACGGCCGGCCCGCGAGCAGCGCTTCCATCGCAGCCCGGAGGTCAGCACCGCTGACCGGGACGCCGTTGCCGGGACGGCTGGTATCGAGCTGGCCCCGATAAACCAGCCCGCGGCCAGCGTCGAAGAGGAAGAAATCCGGCGTGCAGGCAGCATGGTACGCCCTGGCCACCTCCTGGGTTGCGTCGTACAGGTACGGGAATGGATAGCCCCGCTCCTCCGCCTCCCGCACCATCTGCTCGGGCGAATCGGCCGGATGGCTGGAGACATCGTTGGAACTGATCGCCACGAATCCGACTCCCCGCGGCAGGTAGTCCCGCCCCAGTGCGGCCAGTTGGTCGGCAACGTGCTTGACGAAAGGGCAGTGGTTGCAGATGAACATCACCACGGTGCCCCTGCTTCCGGCCACATCGGCCAGGGTGACCAGCCGCCCGTCGACGTTCGGCAGCGCGAAGTCGGCGGCCTGCGTGCCGAGCGGCAGCATCGTGCTGGGGGTGCGCACCATGTCGATTCTCCTGAAGCGGGGGGAGTGACCGGGAACGGCCGACGCGATCGTACCGCCGCTACCGCCGCAAGAACACCCGCCGAGCGTTGGCGGTCGTCTCGGCCGCGAGCTTCTCGAGCGGCACGCCACGGGCGATGGCGAGGCAGCGGGCGGTATGCACCACGTGCGCCGGCTCGTTCCGACGGCCGCGCAGAGGCTCGGGCGAGAGGAACGGGCTGTCGGTCTCGATCAGCAGTCGGTCACCGGGCACCGTCGCGGCGACCACACGCAGCTCGCCCGCCGATCGAAACGTCACCATGCCGGCGAAGCCCAGACAGCAGCCGAGCGAAACGGCCTCGGCCGCTTCCTCCGCCGTGCCGGAGAATGCATGGAGCACCGCCGTCAACGGGCCGCGCACCTGTGCATCGCGGATCATGTCGATCGCGTCCCGCATGCTGTCCCGGGTATGCACCACCAGCGGCAGGCCGAGTTTCTGGGCCAGGCGGATGTGTCGATCGAAGAAGTCCCGCTGCACGTCCCGGGGCGCGAAATCTCGGTACCAGTCGAGTCCCGTCTCGCCCACGGCGGCCACGCTGCCGGAAACGACCAGTCGCGTCACGCGGTCCCACTCATCAGGCGTGGCTTCGGCCACGTCGTTGGGATGGATGCCGGCGGCGGCCGCGACCCCGGGCTCCCGTCCGGCCAGTTCGGCAGCCGCCTCGCTGTCGGCGGCCCGCGTGCCGATCACCGTCATGCCGGTGACGCCCGCAGCCCGCGCCCGGGCGAGTGCCTGCGGCAGGTCATCGCCATACCGCATGGGGTCGAGGTGGCAGTGGCTGTCGAAAAATTCCATCGTTGGAAGCCTGCGCAGTAAAGCGCTCTCGCAAAAGCGGCCGCGGCACGCGACGTCGGCGCGGTGACGCCGACTCAGGAAGCCGGCGTGACCGTCGCCGCTGCCGATCCCCGGGACGGCTGTGCCGCCGCCCGCCGGAGGCCCGCCGCCGCCGCGACCTGCCGGAGCACTTCGACGTGCCGCAGCGACGTAGCCTTCGCCTCGGCGGCGAGCCCCGCGGCGGCCGGATCACAGGCCGCGGCCGTCTGCAGCGAGTCGATCGCCGACACCTGGCCGCGCAGGCCCTCGATCACCCGCGGCACGAGCGAACCGATGTCGACGTCATGGCACGACGTGAAGCTGATCGGGTAGGCGTGCGGCGGGATCGGCAGCCCCCGCTCCTCCAGCATGACCGCGGCCCGCTCCACGAGACTGCGATGATCGCCCACGAGATCGGCGAGGGCGAGTTTGATCTCCTCGTCACCGGGATAGGTCCAAATGCCGGAGTCGGAGAGGTACATCGCCAGCGACGGCTGCAGGATGTCGAGCAGCCGGGCGAGGGGGTCGGCAGGAGCCATCGGTCGATTCCTTCTCTTCTCTCAGGGTGTGAATCCGCCCGCGACCTGGGCGCAGCCGTAGAGCCCAGACCAGAACACCCCGAGCAAGGCCACCGGCACGACCAACGCGGTGACGACCGCCCCCGGGAGCGACACGAGCGGAAAGTCACCGCCCGGACGATCGGCAGGCGGCGGATCGAACGTCATCACTTTCAGCACCCGCAGGTAGTAGAACAGGCTGATCACGGTGTTGAGGCCGCCCACGACGAGCAGGACGATCATGAGCGGGCTCTCGGCCCCGACCGAGATCGCCTGCACGAGCGACGAGAAGACGAGGAACTTCGCCACGAACCCGGCGAGCGGCGGCAGACCGATGAGGCTCACGAGCACGACGGCCGTGGCCACCACGATCCCGGGGCTCGTGCGGACCAGCCCCGCGTAGGCTGCGATCTCCTCGCTGCGGAGCCGGTTTCGCAGCAGGGCCACGATGGCGAAGGCGCCGAGGTTCATGAACACGTAGGTGCCCAAGTAGAAGGCCACGGCACTGACGGCATCTCGGGACGCGGCGGTGTCGACGCCGGCCAGCGCCACCGCGGCCGCCACGGCCATCATCAGGTAGCCGGCGTGGGCGATGGTGGAGTAGGCGAGCAGCCGCTTCATGTTGGTCTGACCGTAGGCCGCGAGATTGCCCAGCGTGCACGTCACGGCCGCCATCAGGCCGACGAGGTGCACGATGAAATGCCGCGTGGCACCGGGGTCGCCGAGCTGGCCGGCCAGCGCCGCCGCACCGCCGCCGGCCGTGCCGCTGAGCCCCGACGCGAGCCGGACGAGCAGCGCCACGGCGGCCGCCTTGCTCGCGACCGAGAGGAATCCCCCCACCTCGGCCGCCGCCCCCTCGAAGACGTCGGGGCACCAGAAGTGGAACGGCACGGCGGACAGCTTGAACGCCAGGCCCACCGCGACCATCAGACCACCCAGGGCCAGCACCATGACGCTGCCGGTGGCAACGCCGGCACCGCCGTCCACCACGCGGACCAGCTCCGTCCCCATGCTCGGAATGTGGCAAGTGCCCAGCAGCCCCGCCAGCAGACTGATGCCGTAGAGCATGACGCCGGCGGCTCCGGCACCGTAGACCGCGTACTTGAGCGCGGCCTCCGAACTCGCCCGGCGGCCCTTGAGGAGTCCCGCCAACGCGTACGACGGCACGCTCGCCATCTCCACCGCCATGAAGACCATCAGCAGGTGGTTGGCGGAGGCCATCAGGCACATGCCCAGCGTCGCCCCCAACACCAGCGTGTAGAAGTCAGCTCCATCCTCGTCGTCCGGAATGCCCGACACCTTCGTGAACGGGATGTAGAGCGCCAGAAACCCCGCGAGCACGAACCGCAGGTAGGCCGTCCACGCGTCGAACACCAGCAGGCCCCCAAAGAGCTCCTGCCGCACGACGGCGACGCCGGCACCGCCGCGGCCGGCCCGCAGGTCGGCCCACGCATACCACAGGGCGAAGCAGACTCCACCCAACGCCACGAGGCCGGAATCCAGCCGCCGCAGCCCCGGCAGCATCCGACACAGCAGCACCAGCACGATCGTGGCGACCAGGCACAGTTCGGTGCGGAACAGGGGCAGCGACACCGCGAGCGTGTCGTTGAGCGATCCGGCGA
Organism: Pirellulales bacterium; assembly: GCA_044344895.1. GTDB lineage: Bacteria > Planctomycetota > Planctomycetia > Pirellulales > UBA1268 > CAMCQY01. The sequence continues at coordinate 15,950 of JBIJCD010000022.1, forward strand.
GGAGAGATCCGAGATTCACCTGAGGTTTCCTTCTGCCTGGGGGCTGAACCGTCGCGACGGCCCGCGACGGCTACCTGGCCACTCCCGCCACGTCCGCGGGGGGCGTCGTCACCGCGGCGGCCCGCGCCCCCGCCGCATCGTGCACGTCGCGGGTCCAGCCGGCCAGGGTCTCGACCTGACGGTTGACGCTCGGCGTGACGTAGTTGAACAGAATCTGCGGTGCGACCCCGAAGAGGATGGCGAAGAACACCAGCGGCGTGGCGATCGCCAGCTCGCGCGGCGTGATCGGCGTGAGGTGGTCGCCGTGCGGCCCCTTGTACTCGGCGCCGAGATACACCCGCTGGATAGCCCACAGGATGTAGGCCGCCGTGAGGATCACCGTGAATGCGGACACCACGGCCAGGACGCGGCTGTAGTTCCAGCTCGAGAGCGTCACCAGCACCTCGCCGATGAAGCCGCACAGGCCGGGCAGGCCCAGGCCGGCGAAGAACACGGCTACGGCCAGGCCGCTGTAGACGGGCATGCGGCCGAAGATACCGCCGAATTCCTCGAGGTTGCGGTGATGGACTCGGTCGTAGAGCACGCCGACCATGAAGAACATGCCGGCCGAGCTGATGCCGTGCGCGAGCATTTGGAACATCGCCCCGTTGACGCCCTGAGCCCACGCGTCCCAGCGGTATTCGTGGCCCGCCACGGCGCTCCACACGCCCAGGCCGAGCATCACGTAACCCATGTGGCTCACCGAGCTGTAGGCCACCATCCGCTTGAAGTCCTTCTGCGCCAGGGCCGCGAAGGCGCCGTAGACCATCGACACCACGCCCAAGCCGCAGACGAGCCAGGCCAGCGACAGGCCCGCCGCCGGGCAGATGGGGTAGCAGATCCGCAGGATCCCGTAGCCGCCCAGCTTGAGCAGCACGCCCGCGAGGATCATCGAGATCGGCGTCGGCGCCTCGACGTGGGCGTCGGGGAGCCAGGTATGCACCGGCACCACCGGCACCTTGATCACGAAGCCGATGAGCAACAGGAGGAACGCCCACGTGTCGAGGCTCATGCCCCACACCCTGGCGGCCGTGAATGGGGAGTTCGGCAGCTGGCCGATCTGGGCCAGGGCGAGGATGTTGAACGTGTGAAGCGGACGGTCCGCGTTGCGGATCTCCGCGATCTCGGCGGCGCTGGCGGCCGCGTCGAGATGTGACCCCACGACGTGCGCCGACACGAGTTGCTGGTCGGAGAGCAGCCGCACGTCGCTCGTGAAGTAGAGCATCAGGATCGCGAGCAACATGAGCACGCTGCCGAGGAGCGTGTACAGGAAAAACTTGATCGCTGCGTACTCGCGTCGCGGGCCGCCCCAGATGCCGATCAGGAAGTACATCGGCAGCAGCATGACCTCCCAGAAGACGTAGAACAGAAAGAAGTCGAGCGACACGAACACGCCCAGCATGCCCGTGACCAACAGCAGGAAGAGCACGTGGTACGCCTTGACGTGCTTCGTGATCGGCCAGCTCGCCGCGGCGGCCAGCATCGACAGGAAGGTGGTCAGCACGACCAGCGGCAAGCTGATGCCGTCGACCCCGAGCAGGTATTCGATGCCGAAAGCCTTGATCCACGGCATCTTGACGACGGCCTGCATGCCGGCGTCACCGAGGCGGAACTGCGCCGGCCCCGTCGGGCCGAACAGCGCCGGCACCGCCACCCACAGCGAGAGGACGAACACGACGAACGTGGTCGCCAGGGTGATCCAGCGGACGAGCTCATCGCGGCCCTTGGGCACGATCGGCAGCGAGAGGAAGGCCGCCACCAGGGCCGGCAGGAAGACGATGGCCGTCAGGGGCCAGAGGGCGGGCTGGGTGATCGCGTCGCTGGGAGACATGGCAGGGTCCGTCGTGGATCTCGGGGGGGTCGTGACTCTGAGGGGTTCTTCTCGGTGTTCGTGCGGTCCGGGGTCGGCGATCCGATGCGGCAGGGCCACGCGGCCTTCAGGCTC